>NZ_JBIWOE010000010.1:0-255217 GCF_044767585.1 Streptomyces sp. NPDC101225 | reverse complement strand
GCCGCCGCCGACCGAGTAGTACGTCTTGGACAGCAGCTCCGCGCCGTCCGCGTCGGTGGCCCACAGCGTCATGCCGTTGGCGTGGTAGGGCAGCGATCGCCTTCGGTGCAGCACCAGTTGGGCCGAGACGTCGAAGTCGATCTCGTGGACCGGGCCGATCCCGGCACCGAGGAGGCGGATGCGGCCGGTGCCGCGGATCCGCTCGACGTCGAGGTCGGCCTGGGCGACGTCGACCGTGTGCGGCTCGTTGCCCTCCAGGCCGAGCAGTACCGCCTTCGGGGTGCCGTGGCCGTGCCCGGTCGCGCCGAGGGAGCCGAACAACTCCGTTCGTACGGCGGCGGTCCGGGCGAGCACGCCGTCGCGCTTCAGCCGCGCGACGAACATCCCGGCGGCCCGCATCGGGCCGACCGTGTGCGAACTGGACGGTCCGATACCGATGGAGAACAGGTCGAAGACGCTGACGGCCACGCCATGCTCCGTGGGTCTGGCGAGGCGTGCCGGGTGTCGACGGCACGCCTCCGCGGGCGGTTGTCGGGGAGAAGCCGCAGCCCGGGGCACAGCCGGTGCGCGCGGCTCATGGGCCGCTCCTGCGCCGCGGGCGGATGAACACCCTCGGCGCCTCAGGCAGAGCGCGGCGAAGCCGCCGCTCTCCGTCGTGACCCCGGACGCGCAGCGCCCGGACCGCGCTCAGGACTGCGGGCGACGCTCCGACGACGGTGACGGTCCTCATGCGGGGGGCTCCAGACGGGATGACCTCTCACATCGCCGTCTCACATAACACAACGATGCTCGCTATATGCAACATGGTTTCGGGGCGGTCCGGGGCTTGTCAAGGGAGGCGCGGCAGGAGTTTCCGACAGCGCGCGACGTTTTGGATCGCGCAACCCACTTCACCGGCCCCGATCCGTCCGGGTGCCCGAAACCCTTGACCTGCCGGCCCTCACCCCCGACTATGTTGCGCATAGCTCAATACGTTGCGTAATGCGCACAGTCGACATGTCCCGACGGAGGATGCCATGTCTCCTCGACCGCAGCCCGGCCGCGAGTTCGTCCTGACCCTCTCCTGTCCCGACCAGGCCGGCCTGGTCCACGCCGTGACCACCTTCCTCATGAGCCATGCCGGCAACATCCTGGAGAGCCAGCAGTTCGACGACCGGCTCCAGGACCGCTTCTTCATGAGGGTGCACTTCGAGGTCTCCGACCCGGCCCAGTCGCTGCAGACGCTGCGCACCGGCTTCGGCCCGGTGGCCGAGGCGTACCGGATCAGCTGGCAGCTGCACGACGCCTCGACGCCGACGCGCACGCTGATCATGGTGTCGAAGTTCGGCCACTGCCTCAACGACCTGCTCTTCCGCAGGTCGACCGGCGCGCTGAACATCGAGATCCCGGCGATCGTCTCCAACCACCGGGAGTTCGAGTCACTGGCCGAGAGCTACGGCATCCCCTTCCACCACCTCCCCGTCACCCCGGACACCAAGGCGGAGGCGGAGGCACGGCTGCTGGAGCTCGTCGACGAGCTCGGCGTCGACCTCGTGGTGCTCGCGCGCTACATGCAGATCCTCTCGGACGACCTGTGCAAGCAGCTGGAGGGGCGGGCCATCAACATCCACCACTCGTTCCTGCCGAGCTTCAAGGGCGCCCGCCCCTACGTCCAGGCGCACCGGCGCGGCGTGAAGCTCGTCGGGGCCACGGCGCACTACGTCACCTCCGACCTCGACGAGGGCCCGATCATCGAGCAGGAGGTCGTCCGCGTGGACCACTCCCGCACCCCGGACGAGCTGGTCGCCATGGGCCGCGACGTCGAGGCGCAGGTGCTCGCGCGCGCGATCGCCTGGCACACGCAGAGCCGTGTGCTGGTCAACGGGCGCTGCACGGTCGTCTTCCGCTGACGGCGGTGGACCCGGGACCGTGCTCCCTATAGTTGCGCCATGAGCAACCACCCGGCAGATGGTGACACTGCGGCGCCCGCGGCAAGCGGGGTGCAGTCCGTCGACCGTGCCGTCAGCGTCCTGGAGATCCTCGCCCGGCGCGGCGAGGCGGGCGTGAGCGAGGTGGCCGCCGAGATCGACGTCCACAAGTCCACGGCCTTCCGCCTGCTCGGGGCGCTGGAGGCGCGCGGCCTGGTGGAGCAGGCGACGGAGCGGGGCAAGTACCGGCTCGGCTTCGGCGTCGTGCGCCTGGCCGGCGCGGTCACGGGCCGGCTCGACGTCACCCAGCAGGGCCGGCCGGTGTGCGAGCGGCTCGCCGAGGAGCTCGGGGAGACCGTCAACATCGCGGTCCTGCAGGAGCATTTCGCGGTCAACCTCTACCAGGTACGCGGCCCGGGTGCGGTCGGCACGCACAACTGGGTCGGCCAGCTGACCCCGCCGCACGCCACCTCCAGCGGCAAGATCCTGCTGGCGCACCTCTCGGAGGAGGCGCGGGTCGGGGTGCTCGGCACGTCCGGGCTGCGGAAACTGACACCCCGCACCCTGACCGCGAGGACGAAGCTCGACAAGGACCTCGCCCGGACACGGGAGCGGGGGTACGCGGTCACGCTGGAGGAGCTCGAGATCGGCCTGCACGCCATGGCGGCCCCGATCCGCTCCCGCGACGGCAAGGTCATCGCGGCGCTCAGCGCCTCCGGCCCGGCGTACCGCTTCGCCGAGGCGCGGATGCACGAGCTGGCGCCCGTGCTGGTCGAGGGCGCGCGGGAGATCAGCCGTCGGATGGGGCATCTGGACTGAGCCCGCCGCCCCGGGCCGGGACGCGGGCCGGCGGACCGCCTCGCGGGGCGGCTTCAGGCGGCCGTCTCCGCGCCCCAGCGCGCCGTCACCCGGACGGCGTCCACGGTCGACGCGACGTCGTGCACGCGCAGGCACCAGGCGCCCTGGGCCGCCGCGAGGACCGAGACGGCCGTGGTGGCGGCGTCCCGCTCGGGGGCCGGGCGGGGGCGCCCCGTCGCCGGGTCCGCGAGCAGGCGGCCCAGGAACGACTTGCGGGAGGCGCCCACCAGGACGGGGTGTCCCAGGGCCGCGATCTCGGGGAGGCGGGCCAGCAACTCCCAGTTGTGGTCGGGCTGTTTGGCGAAGCCGAGGCCGGGGTCGACGATCAGGCGGCCCGGCCCGATGCCCGCCCGCAGCGCGGCCTCCACCCGCAGGCGCAGTTCGCCGAGCACGTCGGTGACCACGTCGCCGTAGACGGCGTTCGCCTGCATGCCGGCGGCGTGGCCGCGCCAGTGCATGAGCACGTACGGCGTCCCGGCCCGCGCCATCAGCGGGAGCATCGCGGGATCGGCCAGGCCGCCCGAGACGTCGTTGATCAGGCGCGCGCCCGCGTCGAGGGCACGCGCGGCGACCTCGGCCCGCATGGTGTCGACGCTGACGACGCCGCCCGCCGCGGCCAGTTCCCGTACGACGGGCAGGACGCGGCGCAGCTCCTCCCCGGCCGTCGGGCGGGCCGCGCCGGGGCGGGTCGACTCCCCGCCCACGTCGACGATGTCCGCCCCGTCCGCGAAGAACGCGAGCCCGTGCGCGACGGCGGCGCCGGCCGCGAACGACCGCCCGCCGTCGGAGAACGAGTCGGGGGTGACGTTGACGACGCCCATGACCAGCGTGCGGCCGGGCCGCGGCAGCCCGCGGGGGTGGAGCTCCGGCGTGCCCGGAGGGGCTGCCGTGGCGGCGCGGACGGTGCCGATCACCGGGACCGGGCCCTGCGCGCCGCCGCCTGCGTCACGCGGCGTCTCCGGCGGGCACCGCCCCGAGCCGGGCCGCGACACAGACCGGCGGGAGGTTCGGCCGGGCGCTGGACAGCTCGACGTAGACCATGCCGTCCTCCACGAGGACCTGGTGGGTGCGCACGGGCAGCCGGGCCGGCGGGGCGTCCACCTTGCCGGTGCGCAGGTCGAACTTCGAGGCGTGCAGAGGGCATTCGACCTCGCACCCCTCCAGCCACCCGTCCGCGAGCGAGGCGTCCTGGTGGGTGCACGTGTCGTCGATCGCGTAGAGCTCGCCGTCCTCGGTGTGGAAGACGGAGACCGGCGGTTCGGACTCGATCCGGAAGGCCTCGCCCTGCGGCAGGTCGGCAAGAGGGCACGCGGGAATCTTCATGACCACCTCGGTGCGGATGCGTAATACGAAACGATGTGCGCTTAACGCAACGCCAGTTTGGGGGTGCACCTCTCCTCTGTCAAGCGGCGGGCGCAGGGGCGGCTCGGCGGTTCGGAACGGCTGTGACGAAGCGGCAGCGGAGGGGCCGGGGCGTTGTCGCGAAAGCGGCGTCGGCAGGGCAGGCGGGACGTTCGCAACGCGCGCTAGCGGACCGGCCCCGGAATCTCCTGCTCGGCCCAGATGATCTTGCCCTCGGGTGTGTGGCGGGCGCCCCAGCGGTCGGTCAGCTGGGCCACCAGGAAGAGGCCGCGGCCCCCCTCGTCGGTGCTGCGGGCATGCCGCAGCCGCGGGGCCGTGCTGCTGGCGTCGGCGACCTCGCAGGTCAGCCGGGCGTCGCGGAGGAGCCGTAGCCGGATGGGCGGCTCGGCGTAGCGGATCGCGTTGGTGACGAGCTCGCTGACGACGAGTTCCGTCGTGACGGCGAGGTCGCCCAGGCCCCACTCCTCCACCTGCCGGGTCGCCCGCGCCCGGACGTCGGCGACGGCGGACGGGTCCACCGGCACGTCCCAGGAGGCCACATGGTCCTCACCCAGGATGTGCGTACGGGCCAGCAGCAGGGCGATGTCGTCGGGCTGCGGCACGGGCACGAGCTGCTGCACCGCGGCCGAGCACAGCGTGGCGGGGTCGGCGTGCGGGCCCGCCAGCAGACCGGCGAGCCGGGACATGCCGCGCTCCATGTCGCCGTCGGCGCCCTCGACCAGACCGTCCGTGTAGAGCCCGATCAGGCTGTGCTCGCCGAGCTCGATCTCGGTCGCCTCGAAGGACATTCCCCCCAGCCCCAGCGGGGGCCCGGCCGGGGGTTCTGGGAAAGACACCTGCCCCTCGGGGGTGACGACGACGGGGGGCGGATGTCCGGCCCGGGCCATCGTGCACCGCCCGGCGACGGGGTCGTAGACGGCGTAGAGGCAGGTCGCCCCGAGGAAGGACGAGGTGTTGCGCCGGACGGCCTCGTCGTCGGCCTTCTCGGCGCTCAGCCGGAGCACCAGGTCGTCGAGGTGGGCCAGCAGCTCGTCGGGCGGCAGCTCCATGTCGGCGAGGGTCTGCACGGCGGTGCGCAGCCGGCCCATGGTCGCCGCGGCGGTGATGCCGTGCCCGACCACGTCGCCGACGACCAGGCCCACCCGCGCGCCGGACAGCGGGATCACGTCGAACCAGTCGCCGCCCACCCCGCCCGTCGGGTCCGCCGGCAGATAGGCGGACGCCACCTCCAGCCCGGTTCCGCCGGTCAGCGCGTGCGGCAGCAGGCTGCGCTGGAGGGTGACCGCGGCCGTGTGCTCGCGGGTGTAGCGGCGGGCGTTGTCCACGCACAGTGCCGCGCGCGCCACCAGCTCCCGGGCCAGCAGGACGTCGTCGGGCTGGAAGGACATGGGGTTGAGGGAGCGCAGGAACGTGGTGATGCCCAGGGCGGTGTTGCGGGCCCGCATCGGCACGGAGATGAGCGAGTGCAGGCCGAACTTCCGGATGCGCTCGGCCCGTTCGGGCTCCTCGGCGACCCACTCGGGTGCGGAGGGATCGAGCACGGGCATGAGGATCGGCTCGCCGTCGACGAGCAGCTTCAGGTCGTGCGTCGGGGGCAGGAATCCCGCCCTCTCGCCGATCCGCACCACGGCCTCCGGGCAGCCCTCGCGCACCGAGCTCATGCCGGCCCGGCGCAGGATCGGCCGGACGGAGGCCGGCCCCGCGTCGGTGAGCCACGCACCGTGCCCCTCGGTGCTCAGGACGGGCTCCAGCAGGTCCACGACGACGAAGTCCGCGAACCGGGGCACGGCGAAGTCGGCGAGTTCCTGCGCCGTGCTCATCACGTCCAGGGTCGTACCGACACAGGTCCCGGCCTCGTTGACCAGGGTCAGCAGCCGGCGCGCGGTCCACCGCTCGGTGACGTCCTGGACCAGGTAGCAGACGCCGGTGACGACGTCCGCGCCGTCCACCAGCGGGAAGAACGACGTGGAGTAGGCGTGCTGGCGGTGTGGATCGGCCCAGCTCCAGCCCAGGTACTCGTAGTCGGTGACCGGCACCCCGGAGTCCAGGACCTTGCGCATCAGGCCCTCGATGGCGGCCGCCTGCAGACCGGGCAGCAGCTCGCTCAGCCGGCGCCCCAGCCGCTGCTCCCTGGGGACGCCGCCGAACCGCTCCAGGGTGTCGTTGAGCCACACGTAGCGCAGTTCCAGGTCCATCACGGCCATGCCGACCGGCGAACGGGTCAGGAACCCGTCGAGCACGGACTGGCCCACCGTCCACTGCGGCTTCTCCTCCCGCGCCGAGACCAGGAAGCACTCGTCCCCGCCGATGCGGAACGCCGCCGAGACCCGCAGGTCGACGTCGAGGGAGCGGCCGTCGCCGTGCCGCAGGGGGATCAGCCCGTTCCAGCCCATACCGGCCCGGCACCGCTCCACCACGCCGGCCACCCGCGCCGGGTCCCGGTCCATCGCCAGCAGCCCCTCCGCGGGGCCGCCGACCACCTCGGAGGCCGGGCGGCCGAGCAGGGTCTCGGCGCCCCTGGTCCAGCCGATCACGGCACCCTCGGCGGACACGATCGCCGCCGCGTCGCTGGACGCGTCGAGGAGATCGCGCGCTGCCGCGGGCGGGGGCCCGCCGGACGCTTCTCGCGCAGGATCCATGGGTGCCATCCGGTTCCGTTCCCTACTGCACCATGTTCCTGCTACTCCGCCGGTTGTGCACGGCTCCCGCCGAAAGCCCGGCGGAGCGCCCTCCGCTTCCGCCCGGCGCGGGCCGGGGGCAGCATGGAAGGGCCACTGGTCACAACCCGGGTGCCCGGCGCCACCGGAAGGTCGAGCCGGATGCCGCGGACGCGGCGGAGGTGGGTGCGGGATGACGGCCGATTCCTTCCGGTCCGGCGGTGACGTGCGAGGCTCCGGGGAGCCCCGGCCCACCGGCCTGCTGGACGTCCTGAGCGTGTCCGCGGTGGTCGTCGACGCCGGCGGACGCGTCGTGTTCTGGACCCCGCAGGCCGAGGAGCTGTTCGGGTACACCGCCGAGGAGGCGCTGGGCACCTACGCGGCCCGGCTGTTCATCCACCCCGAGCACCTGCAGGCCGTGGTCGACCTGTTCACGGAGGTGCTGCGGACCGGCCGGGGCTGGGCGGGCACCTTCCCCATCCGGCACAAGGACGGCAGCACCCGGCTCATGGAGTTCCGCAACATGCGGCTCCAGGACGACCTCGGGGACGTCTACGCCCTGGGCATCGCCGCCGACCACAACCTGCTGCAGCGCGTCGAGACCGATCTGGCCCTGTGCGAGCGGCTGATCAACCAGTCGCCGATCGGCCTGGCCCTCCTCGACCCCGACCTGCGCTACCTCCTGGTCAACCCGGCGCTCGCCCGCATCGACGGCATCCCCGCCGAGGACCACGTGGGCCACCACCTGCGCGAGACCCTGCCGCTGCCGGACGTCGACACCATCGAGTCCGCGCTGCGCCAGGTGCTCACCACCGGCAGCCCGCTGCTCGACCAGTACCACGTGGGCCGTCCCCCGGCCGACCCCGAGCACGAGCACGCCTGGTCGCTGTCCTTCTACCGGCTGGAGGACCCCGGCGGGCGGGTGCTGGGCGCGGCCGCCTCGGTCGTCGACGTCACCGAGCGCCACCGCGCCACCGCCGAGGCCGACCGGGCCCGGCGCCGGCTGGCCCTGATCGCCGACGCCTCGGTACGGGTCGGCACCACGCTGGAGGTCGGGGACACCGCCCGTGAGCTGGCCGAGATCGCCGTGCCCCAGCTCGCCGACGTGGTCGCCGTGGACGTCCTCGACTCGGCCCTGGCCTGCCGCCGCTCGCGCCGGCCGGACGAGGGCCCGGAGCTCTTCCGGGCCCTCGCCCTGAAGGCCGCCCACCCGACCGTGGCCCTGCGCGCCGCCGACCCGCCCGGCGACCTCGCGGCCTACGACGGAGACCGTCTGGTCACGCTGTGCGTGCACTCCGCGCGGCCGGTGCTGGTGCGCCACGTCGGCGACCGGGATCTGCCGCGCATCGCCCGGGACGCCGAGGCCGGCGCGCTGCTGGCCCGGGCCGGCGTGCACTCCTACCTCGCCGTGCCGCTGATCGCCCACGGCGAGGTGCTCGGCGCCCTCGACCTGAAACGGACCCGCAACCCGCTCCCGTTCGACGAGGACGACGTCGTCCTCGCCACCGAACTGGCCGGCCGCGCGGCCGTGGCCATCGACAACGCCCGCTGGTTCCAGAGCGTGCGCAACACCGCCCTGACCCTCCAGCGCAGCCTGCTGCCCGACCACCCGCCCCGGCACGCGGGCCTCGAACTCGCCTCCCGCTACCAGCCCGCGCAGGCCACCAGCGAGGTCGGCGGCGACTGGTACGACGTCATCCCGCTGAGCGACGACAAGACCGCCCTGGTCGTCGGGGACGTCATGGGCAACGGCATCGACGCCGCCGCCACGATGGGCCGGCTGCGCACCGCCACCTGCGCCTACGCCGACCTCGACCTCGCGCCCGGCGCCGTGCTCCAGCATCTCGACAAGATCACCTGCGATCTGGAGCACTACATCGTCACCTGCCTGTACGCGGTCTACGACCCGCGCACCGGGCGCTGCCAGATCGCCAACGCCGGGCACATGCCGCCCGCGCTGGCCGGCCCGGACCACCCCGCCGAACTGCTCGACCTGCCGCCCGGCGCCCCGCTCGGCGTCGGCGGCATCCCCTTCGGGACGACCACCGTCCGGCTCGGCCCCGGCGACCTGCTGGTCCTGTACACCGACGGCCTCGTCGAGACCCGCCAGCACTCCCTGGACGACCGGCTGAGCGTCATGCTGAGCTTCCTCGACGAGCCCCGGCGCCCGCTGGAGGAGACCTGCGACCTGCTCCTGCACGGCCTGCGCCATCCCGACGACCACGACGACGTCGCCCTCCTGGTCGCCCGGTCCGTGCGGGCGACCGGGCCGGGGGACACGGCGTTCAGCCCTGAGGCGGGGTGAGCACCACGAAGTCCGCGTCGGCCGGGTCGAGGCAGACGGCCAGCCTGCCCACGCCCGCCACGTCGGCCGGCCCCATCTGCACGCCGCCGCCGTTCCCGGTGGCCTGCGCGACGGCGGCGTCGCAGTCGTCGACCGCGAAGACCGGGTGCCAGTAGGGGCGTCCGTCCGTCAGGGACAGGTCCTTCGGATCGAACTGCATGAGGCCGCCGTGCATCCGCTCCTCGGGGAGACCGGCCGGCGTGATGAGGGTGTACGGCCCTCCCCCGCCCGGCATCGGCGTCTCGCCGAACCGCCAGCCGAAGACCTCGCCGTAGAACTCCTTCGCCGCCGCGGCGTCGGTCGTGTACAGCTCCGTCCAGGAGAGCGATCCCGGCGCGTCCGCCAGCTCGAACCCCGTGGTCCTCCCCGGCTGCCAGACGGCGAACTGGCCGCCCGCCGGGTCGCTGTACTGCGCCGTCCTGCCCTGGTCGCCGAAGTCCCTCGGCGCCACCCGCACCGTGCCGCCCGCCCGCTCGACGGCCCGCGTCGTGGCGTCCACGTCGGCGACGTCGTAGTAGATCGTCCAGGCCGAGCGGGCGCCCTCCTCGGTGAGCCGGCCCAGCCCGGCGACGATCCTGCCGCCCTTGCGGAAGATCCCGCCGTCGGCACCGTCGCCCATGGACTGGAAGTCCCAGCCGAGCACGGCGCCGTAGAAGGCCGCGGCCGCCGGGACGTCGGGGGAGCCGAGGTCGAGCCAGCAGGGGGAACCGGGAGCGAAGTCGGTGGTGATCACAGAAGTTCCCTTTCGCAGCGTTCACACGCTGTCAGCCTGCCACCGCGTGCCCGCGCCCGCGCGCCGGACCACCCACCCGAACACCACCACCGAGCTCACCGCCGCGACGGCGCACCAGGTCGAGACGAACTCCAGCCGCCACAGCGCCCAGCACACCGGCGCACCCACCGCGGCCAGCAGGCCGAGTCCCCGCAGCCAGGCGTCGCCGGACAGCAGCAACGCGCCGACCGTGGCCAGCAGATAGCCCGCGATCAGCACTCCGCCGTACGGCAGCCCGATGACGTAGCCGACGGTGTGACCGCGGATCTCGGCCCGGACCGTACGGGTGGCGACGACGTACGCCAGCACGGCGGCGGTCAGCACACCGGACACCAGCGCCACGGCCGGCCGTCGCCGGGCGGGCCGCGGAACGGCGCACACCACGGCCAGCGGCACCCACACCGCGAGCAACGGAAGCGCGATCACGACCCAGGCCACGGTCGCCGGTCCGGTTCCGCCGCCGGCCTGCCACACCCGGGCCTCGACCAGCTGATGCGCCCCGAGCAGCAAGGGCAGCACGGCGAGCGGGAGGTCCCCGATCCGCCGCACCCGCGCCACACAGGCCACGCCGACGCAGGCGATCGCCGAACCCGCCACCAGATCAGCCGTCGCACTCCAGCACATGACATCACCATCGCAGGTGCGGGAGCGTTCGCAGGCGGTGGATCACCGGAGTGCGGCGCCGGCCGCCGGTGGACTGCACCCGCGCCACGGCGAGTTGAGCGGTCCCCGCCGCGGTCCGGATCGGCGCGGCCCCGGCGGCGGAGTCCGCCGCAGTACTGCACATGCCGCCCCCCGCGTCCCCCAAAGCGCGAATGAGCCCCGCCGCTGACATCGTTCCGGGCCTTTGCGGCAAGGCCGCCTACGGATTGGCCACCGCCTCACCCCACTTCAGAAGGAGGTACACCGCATGGTCGGCAGACATACCGTGGGCGCGCGCCGCGCCGCCCTGACCGCGCTCGGCGCCCTCGTACTCGTCCAAGTCCCCTCCGCCGCCGCGGCCCCGCCGCCCCCCGCGCCGGGACCCGCGCACCTCGCCGCCCGCACGCTCGGCGCCGTCCGGCCGCCGTCCCAGGTACTGCGCGCGATGGAGCGCGACCTGGGACTCACCCGGTCCCAGGCGAGGGCCCGGCTGGTCAACGAGGCCGAGGCCGGCACCCGCGCGGGCCGCCTCCGCAACGCTCTGGGCGGGCACTTCGCCGGGGCCTGGGTGAGCGGGGCGACCTCTGCCGAGCTCACCGTCGCCACCACCCACGCGACGGACGCCTCCGCCATCCGGGCCCAGGGCGCCAAGGCCGCCGTCGTCGCCACACCGCTGAGCACCCTGCAGGCGCTCAAGGAGCGGCTGGACGCGACCGCGGGCCGTCTGCGCTCGCGCGACACACCGGTCTGGTACGTGGACGTGCCGGCGAACCGGGTCGTCGTGCAGGCGACCAGGCAGGCGGCGGCCACGGCCCTCGTCGAGGCCGCCGGGCTGGCCGGGCGGGGCGTGGCCGTCCGGGTCGCCGCGGAGCGGCCCGGGCTGCGCAAGGACCTCGTGGGCGGCGACGCCTACTACATCAACGGCGGCGCCCGCTGCTCGATCGGATTCTCCGTCACCAAGGGCTCCCAGCAGGGCTTCGTCTCCGCGGGCCACTGCGGCAGGCCCGGTGACGGCACCACCGGCTCCGACCGGACCGGCCAGGGCACGTTCGAGGCGTCCACGTTCCCCGGCAAGGACATGTCCTGGGTGGGCGTCAACAGCGGCTGGACCGCCACGGCCGACTTCGAGGGGCAGGGCGGCAGGCGGGCGTCGGTCGCCGGCTCCGTGCAGGCCCTCGTCGGCGCCGCGGTCTGCCGCTCCGGCTCCACCTCCGGCTGGCACTGCGGCACCATCCGGCAGCTGGGCGCGACGGTCCAGTACGCGGAAGGCACGGTCAACGGCCTCACCCGGACCGACGTGTGCTCCGAACCGGGCGACTCCGGCGGCCCGTTCGTCTCCGGCGCCCAGGCCCAGGGCACCACCTCGGGCGGCTCGGGCAACTGCACGAGCGGCGGAACGACCTTCTTCCAGCCGGTCAACCCGATCCTCGGCGACTTCGGTCTCACGCTGAAGACCGCCCAGACCGGCGCGCAGTCCCCGCAGGGCGACGCCGCGGCGGACGCGTGGCTCCCCGGCCACGTCTACGAGGCCGGGCAGACGGTCAGCCACTCCGGCGTGCGTTACCAGTGCCTGCAGACCCACCAGGCGCAGGGTGTGTGGTCACCGGACGCCACTCCGGCCCTGTGGCAGCGGCTGTAGGAGTCGTTCGGCGCGGACGGCCGGGACCGTGACGGCGATCGCGGCCTCCGGGCCGTCGGGAACGCCGTCGGGCACCTGGACGTGGTCTCCGTCCCGGAGGACGGGGACCACGTCCGACGAGAGGTCCTGCGCCGCACCCCGCAGCAGGGCGGACGTGCCTGACTGCTCCGCACCCGGTCGGGTCGAGTGCCGCTTCGACGACCCTGCCGGGTCAGGGTCCTCACGCCAGGTACTCCGTCGCCGCGTCCAGCAGCCAGTGGGCGAGGTAGCCGGCGAAGGACGAGCGGACCAGCACCCAGAACCCGGCCCGCGGCTCGTCCCGGGCGACCAGGACCACCTGGGTGCGGCCCAGGGTCGTCTGGGCGCAGCGTCCGCCGCCGAAGGCGCGCGGGTGCAGGTCGAGCGAGCAGCCGTGGGCCAGCAGGTCGCGGGCTCGGGGGCCCGCGACGAGCAGCGTGGTGCGCTGCGCGGAGACGTCGGTGACGGAGACGTGCTCGTCCCCGGCGGCCTCCCGCACCCGGCTCTCCAGCTCCCCCTGGCTGCCCGGGGGACCCACCACGAGCCACTCGTCCGGGCCGAGCCACAGTGCGGTCGACTCCCCGGCCCGTACGGCCGTGTTGGGTTCGAGGGGCAGTTGCAGGCCCAGGGCGAGCGCGACCGCGTCCGCCGCCGCGCCCTTGGCGTCCAGGCGGACGTTCACCTGGGCCAGGAAGGGCAGTTCGGCCAGCCGGATCGCGCCCCGGGAGGAGCGCGTCGCGGCGGCCAGCCGGCCGGCGTCACGCGCCAGGGGGCTGCGGGACGGTACGGAAAGAGCGGTGTCAGCCATCGCGGCGGGCTCCCTCGGGGTCGTAGAGGACGGGGCCGGTGACCGTCACCGGGACCAGCCGGCCGCCCACGGGGGCGTACAGGCGCTCGCCGATACGGTCCCGGCCGCCCTTGACCAGGGCCAGCGCGAAGGTCCGTCCGAGGGCGGCGCTGCGGTAGCTGGAGGTGACGTGGCCGAGCATCGGCACCGGCGGTGCGGGCAGCACGCCGTCCGCGACCAGCTGGGTTCCCTCGGGCAGGAACGTGCCGGGTTCCTGCGGGAGCAGGCCGACCAGGTGCTTGCGGTCGGGGCGGACGGTGTCGGCGCGGGCGAAGGAGCGCTTGCCGATGAAGTCACGCTTCTTCCTGGACACCGCCCAGCTCATGCCGAGGTCCTGCGGGGTGACCGTGCCGTCGGTGTCCTGGCCGACGATCGGGTAGCCCTTCTCGGCGCGCAGGACGTGCATGGTCTCCGTGCCGTACGGGGTGATGCCGTACCCGGCGCCCGCCTCGTACAGCGCCTCCCACAGGGCGAGGGCGTCCCAGGGCGACACGTTGATCTCGTAGGCGAGTTCGCCGGAGAAGCTGATCCGGCAGATGCGGGCGTCGATGCCCGCGACGGCCGTCTCGCGCCAGGCCATGAACGGGAAGTCGTCGTTGGAGACGGCCAGTCGGGGCGCCAGGGAGCCGAGGACCGCGCGGGACCTCGGGCCGACCAGCGCGACGGTGGCCCACTGTTCGGTGACCGAGGTGCAGTGCACCCGCAGGTTTGGCCACTCGGTCTGGAGCCACTCCTCCATCCAGTCGAGGACGGCGGCCGCGTTGCCGGTGGTCGTGGTCACCAGGAAGCGGTCCCGGGCGAGGCGGATGACGGTGCCGTCGTCGAAGACCATGCCGTCCGGGCGGCACATCACGCCGTAGCGGATCATGCCGGTCCTCAGCGTGCTCATCATGTTGGTGTAGAGCAGGTCCAGGAAGGCCGCCGCGTCCGGGCCCTGCACGTCGATCTTGCCGAGCGTGGAGGCGTCCATGAAGGCGACGCCCTCGCGGGCGGCGGCGCACTCGCGCAGCACGGCGCGCTCCATGTCCTCGCCGTCCCGCGGGTAGTACCAGGGGCGCTTCCACTGGCCGACGTTCTCGAACAGGGCACCGTGGGCGACGTGCCACGCGTGCAGCGCCGTCGTACGGACCGGGTCGCTCAGCGCGCCGCGGTCGCGGCCGGCGAGCGCGGCGAAGGAGACCGGGGTGTACGGCGGCCGGAAGGTGGTCGTGCCGAGCGCGGAGATGTCGACGCCGAGCAGTTCGGCGACCACGCCGCCGGCCAGGACGCCGGAGGTCTTGCCCTGGTCGTTGGCGGTGCCGGCGGTGGTGTAGCGCTTGGTGTGCTCGACCGAGCGCATGCCGGCGCTTGTCGCCCGGGTCAAGTCGTCGACGGTGACGTCGCGTTGGAGGTCAACGAAGCGCGGTGCGCCCGCGCGGCCGGGGACGGTGAAGACCTGCATGGGCGGCGTCGGCCGCGGCTGTGCGGGCACGGCCGGGAGGGCGGGCGCCTCGGTGGCGTAGCCCTCGGCCTCCAGCGCGCGGGCGCCGGCCGCCGCGCCCTGGGCGAGGACCCCGGCCAGGTCGAACACGCCGTTCGCGCTGCCCGCGGCCTCGACGGCCTGCCGGCAGGTGCCGGGCACGAAGGTGCCGAGCGCCTCGTCGTGGCGGAGCGTGCCGCCCGCCTGGCTGAACAGGTGCGCGACCGGGTTCCAGCCGCCCGAGACCAGGAGGAGGTCCGCGGTGAACTCCCGCTCTCCCTCGGTCTGCCCGTACGGGGCGACGGTGACGGAGGCCAGGCGGGCCTCGCCGCCGGTGCCGGTCACGGCGTGGCCGGGCAGCACCTCGATGCCCGCCGTGCGGGCGCGCTCGGCCCACGCGCCCGGCTCGGTACGGGTGTCGACGATCGCCGGGATCTCCGCACCGGCCGCGGCCAGGTCCAGCGCGGCGGCGTAGGCGCTGTCGTTGGTGGTGAACACGACGGCGCGGCGGCCGGGCAGGACGCCGTACCGGTTGGCGTACGTACGGGCCGAGGCGGCCAGCATCACGCCCGGCCGGTCGTTGTCCGCGAACGCCAGCGAGCGCTCGTGGGCGCCGGTGGCGAGGACGACGCGACGGGCCCGGATGCGGTGGACCCGTTCGCGGGCGACGTGCGCCGGGGCGGCGGCGCCGAGGTGGTTGGTGCGGCGCTCGACGGCCAGCAGGTGGTTGTCGTCGTAGTGGCCGAAGACGGTGGTGCGGCGGAGGATGCGGACGTCCGCGGACGTGGTCAGCCGCTCCGTCACTTCGGCGACCCAGTCGAGGAGTTCGCCGGTGCCGAGGAGGCTGCCGCCGAGTTCCGGCTGGTCGTCGGCGAGGATGACCCGGGCGCCGGTGCGTGCCGCGGTGGCCGCCGCCGCGAGGCCGGCGGGGCCCGCGCCGACGATCAGCACGTCGCAGTGGTCGTGCACCGCGTCGTAGCGGGCGGGGTCCGGTGCGGTGGCGAGGCGGCCCTGGCCGGGCAGGCCGGTCGCCACGAGGCCGTCGTAGAGCTCGACGGTGGTGGCGGGGAGCATGGGCTCGGGGAAGGGTTCCTCGATCTGGATCACCGCGTTGGGTTCTTCGACGCCGGCGGAGAAGATGCCGCGCGGGCGGCCCCGTTTGATGCTCGTCGCCGCGGCGATCACTCCGTTGGCCAGGAGGGCGGAGGCGAGGGTGTCGCCCTCGCGGCCCTGGTACACGGTGCCGTCGAAGGTGAAGGTCAGGGTGCGGGTGCCGGGGCGTGTGCGGGTGCCGGTGCGGGTGCGTGCCGAGGGCGCTGCCCCCAGGTCCCCGGCCGGCCCTGAAGGGGCCTCGTCCTCACACGCCGGACGGGCCGGTTGCGCGGGACGGGGTTCCACCAGCTCCGGCCTTGCCTCCCCCGCCCGGTACACCGACAGCACCTCGTTCGTCGACGTGTCGCGCACCGCGTTGAACCAGCGGCGGCAGCCCGAGGTGTGGTTCCAGCGTTCGGCGAAGGGGCCCCTGGGGTTGTCACGGAAGAAGAGGTAGCGGGCCCACTCCTCGTCGGTGAGGGCCGACGGGTCCTCCGGATAGGGCACGTGGGCCTGGCCGCCGTAGTGGAACTCGGCCTCGTCGCGGGGCCCGCACCACGGGCAGGGGATGAGCAGCATGGATCGGCTCCCTAGTGGGCCACCGCGGCCGCGCCGTGCTCGTCGACGAGCGCGCCGGTGGTGAAACGGTCGAGCGAGAAGGGGGCGTTGAGCGGGTGGGGGGTGTCGTGGGCGATGGTGTGGGCGTAGACCCAGCCGACTCCCGGGGTGGCCTTGAAACCTCCCGTGCCCCAGCCGCAGTTGAGGTAGAGGTTGTCGACGGGGCTGAGGCCGACGATGGGCGAGGCGTCGGGGCTGACGTCGACGATGCCGCCCCAGGTGCGCAGGACGTGGGCGCGGGCGAAGACCGGGAAGAGCTCCAGGGCCGCCGACATCTGGTCCTCGATGATGTGGAAGGCGCCGCGCTGCGTGTACGAGTTGTAGGCGTCGATGCCCGCGCCCATCACCAGCTCGCCCTTGTGCGCCTGGCTGACGTACACGTGGACCGCGTTGGACATGACGACGGTCGGGTGGACCGGCTCCAGCAGCTCCGACACCAGGGCCTGCAACGGGTGACTCTGAAGGGGGAGTTCGATGCCGGCCAGGGCCGCGAGGACCGAGGTGTGGCCGGCCGAGCACAGGGCGACCTTGCCCGCGGCGATCGGGCCCAGGTTCGTCCGGACGCCGACGACCCGGTTGCCGACCACGTCCAGGCCGGTGACCTCGCAGTTCTGGATGATGTCGATGCCGGCCGCGTCCGCGGAGCGGGCCAGGCCCCAGGCCACGTGGTCGTGCTTGGCGATGCCCGCGCGCGGCTGGTAGGTCGCGCCGAGGACCGGATAGCGCACGTCCTGGCTGATGTTGACGATCGGGCAGACGTCCTTGACCTGCTCGGCGTCCAGGTACTCCGCGTCCACGCCGTTGAGGCGGTTGGCCTCGACGCGGCGCACGCTGTCGCGGACGTCCTGGAGGCTGTGGGCCAGGTTCAGCACGCCGCGCTGGGAGAAGAGGATCGGGTAGTCGAGGTCGTCCGCCAGGCCCTCCCAGAGCTTGAGGGCGTGCTCGTAGATGCCGGCGCTCTCGTCCCAGAGGTAGTTGGAGCGGATGATCGTGGTGTTGCGGGCCATGTTGCCGCCCGCCAGCCAGCCCTTCTCCAGCACCGCGACCTTGGTGATGCCGTGGTTCTTCGCGAGGTAGTGGGCGGTGGCGAGGCCGTGGCCGCCGCCACCCACGATCACGACGTCGTACGAGCGCTGCGGCTCGGGTGTGCGCCAGAGGAAGTCGGGGTGTTCGGGGAGCTCGGCGCCGGGGGTGCGGGGGCTCATGGGGTGTCTCCGGCTTCTGCTGCTGCCTGTGACAGGTGCGGGTAGAGCGGGTGCCTGGCGGCCAGGGCCTCCGTGCGGGCACGCAACGCCGCGGTGTCGGGGGCCGGTCGGAGTGCCAGCGCGATCACGTCGGCGACCTCCGCGAAGTCCTCCTCGGTGAAGCCGCGGGTGGCCAGCGCCGGGGTGCCGATGCGCAGGCCCGAGGTGACCATGGGCGGACGCGGGTCGAAGGGCACCGCGTTGCGGTTGACGGTGATGCCGATCTCGTGGAGCAGGTCCTCCGCCTGGCGGCCGTCCAGTTCCGACTCGCGCAGGTCCACGAGGACGAGGTGGACGTCCGTGCCGCCGGTCAGCACCTTCACGCCCGCGGCCGCCGCGTCCGGCCGGGTGAGGCGCTCGGCGAGGATGCGGGCGCCGGCCAGCGTGCGGGCCTGGCGTTCGGCGAACTCCTGCGACGCGGCGACCTTGAAGGAGACCGCTTTCGCGGCGATCACGTGTTCCAGCGGCCCGCCCTGCATGCCGGGGAACACCGCCGAATTGATCTTCTTGGCGAGGTCGGCCTCGTTGGTGAGGATCACGCCGCCGCGCGGGCCGCCGAGCGTCTTGTGCGTGGTCGTGGTGGTGACGTGGGCGTGCGGGACGGGGTTGGGGTGCAGTCCGGCCGCGACCAGGCCCGCGAAGTGCGCCATGTCGACCATGAGGAGGGCGCCGACCTCGTCGGCGATGCGGCGGAAGGCCGCGAAGTCCAGCTGCCTGGGGTACGCCGACCAGCCCGCGATGATCATCTTGGGGCGGTGTTCCTTGGCGAGGCGCTCCACCTCGTCCAGGTCGACCAGGTGGTCGGCCTCGGAGACGTGGTACGGCACGACGTTGAGCATCTTGCCGCTGTAGTTGACGCGCATGCCGTGGGTGAGGTGGCCGCCGTGCGCGAGGTCCAGGCCGAGGACGGTGTCGCCCGGCTGCAACAGGGCGAAGAAGACGGCCGTGTTGGCCTGGGCGCCCGAGTGCGGCTGCACGTTGGCGAAGCCGGCGCCGAACAGGGACTTGACGCGCTCGATCGCCAGCCGTTCGGTGACGTCGACGTGTTCGCAGCCGCCGTAGTAGCGGCGGCCGGGGTAGCCCTCGGCGTACTTGTTGGTGGCGACCGAGCCCTGCGCCTCCATCACGGCGGTGGGCGCGAAGTTCTCGGAGGCGATCATCTCGAGGGTGGACTGCTGGCGGTGCAGTTCGGCGCGGAGGGCCTCGTGGACCTCCGGGTCCAGCTGGGCCAGGGGGGTGTTCAGCGCGTTCATACGGCGTTCGCGTTCCTCTCGGCGGCCTCGACGACGTTGGCGAGGAGCATGGCGCGGGTCATGGGACCCGCTCCCCCGGGCATCGGCGCGAGATGCCCGGCGACCGAGGCGGCCTCCGGGTGCACGTCGCCGACGAGACCGTGCTCGGTGCGGGTGATGCCGACGTCCAGGACCGCCGCGCCGGGGCGCAGCATGTCCTTCGTGATCAGTCCGGGCGAGCCGGCGGCCGCGACGACGACGTCCGCCTCGCGCACGTGCCAGGCCAGGCCCTTGGTCCCGGTGTGGCAGAGCGTCACGGTGGCGTTCTCCGACCTGCGGGTCAGCAGGAGGCCGAGGGGGCGGCCGACGGTGATGCCGCGGCCGACGACGGTCACGCGTGCGCCGGCCAGGGGCACGTCGTGGCGGCGCAGCAGTTCGACGATGCCGCGCGGGGTGCACGGCAGCGGCGCCTCGACGCCCAGGACGAGCCGGCCGAGGTTGACGGGGTGCAGGCCGTCGGCGTCCTTGGCCGGGTCCATGCGTTCGAGTACGGCGCCCGCGTCCAGGTGGCGCGGGAGCGGCAGCTGGACGATGTAGCCGGTGCAGGCGGGGTCGGCGTTGAGTGCGTCGATGACGTCCTCTACCTGGCTCTGCGAGGCGTCGGCGGGCAGGTCCCGGCGGATGGAGGCGATGCCCGCCTGCGCGCAGTCCCGGTGCTTGCCGCCGACGTAGGCGCGGCTGCCGGGGTCGTCGCCGACCAGCACCGTGCCGAGCCCCGGGGCGCGGCCGGTGGTGGCCTCCAGCTTGGCCACCCGCTCGGCGAGTTCACGTCGGACGTCGGCGGCGGTCGCCCTGCCGTCGAGGAGTTGTGCGGTCACCGGTGGTGTTCCTTCCCTCGGATGCGACGCGGTGGGTCAGCCGCGCAGGCGGGACATGCTCGGGTCGAACAGCGGCTCCTCGGCCACGACCGCCTCGATCCGCCGGTCGAAGTAGCCGATGTGCAGGGTGGTCCCGGGCGCCGAGAGCTCCGTCGGCAGCCAGGCGTAGGCGATCCCCTTGCCGATCGTGTAGCCGTAGGACGCGCTGGTGACGTAGCCGACGGCCCGCTCGCCGTCGTACACCGGCTCCTTGCCCATCACGACCGACCGCGGGTCGTCGACGGTGAGGCAGGTCAGCTTCCGCCGCACATCGGCCTTGCGGCGCTCCAGCGCGGCCCTGCCGACGAAGTCGCCCTTGTCGGGCCTGACCGCGAAGCCGACGCCGGCCTCGTAGGGGTCGTGCTCGTAGGTCATGTCGGTGCCGAAGGAGCGGTAGCCCTTCTCCAGGCGGAGGCTGTTGAAGGCGCCGCGCCCGGCGATGATGCCGCCCAGCGGCCTCGCCGCCCGCCACAGGGTGTCCCACAGCTTCAGGCCCTGGTCGGCGGTGGTGTAGAGCTCCCAGCCGAGTTCTCCCACGTAGGACAGACGCATCGCCGTCACCGGGACGCTGCCGACGTGGGCGCGCTTGGCGCGGAAGTACTTCAGGCCGTCGGCCGAGAAGTCCTCGTCCGTCAGCGGCTGCAGGACCTTGCGGGCCAGCGGGCCCCACAGGCCGATGCAGCATGTGCCGGGGGTGATGTCCCGGACCTGGACGGTACCGTCGGCCGGCAGGTGGCGGGTGAACCAGTCGAGGTCGAGGTTGCCGTTGGCGCCGACCTGGAAGACGTCGCGGGACAGCCGGGCGACGGTGATGTCGCTGCGGATGCCGCCGTCGTGGTCGAGCAGCAGGGTGTAGGTCACCGAGCCGACCGACTTGGCGACCTTGCCGGTGACCAGGCCCTCCAGGAAGGCGGCGGCGCCGGGGCCGCTCACCTCCAGGCGCTTGAGGGCGGTCATGTCGTACATCGCGACGGTCTCGCGGGTGACCTGCGCCTCGGCGCCGACGATGGGCGACCAGTACTGCGCGGCCCAGTCGTTCGGCGTGGGGATCGAACGGCCTTCCACCAGCGAGGCGTTGGCCTCGTACCACTGCGGGCGCTCCCAGCCGTTCGCCTCCAGGAAGAAGGCGCCGTGCTCCTGCTGGCGGGGGTGGAAGGGGCTGGTGCGGATGGGGCGCGGGTCGCCCGAGGGCTGCAGCGGGTGGAGGATGTCGTAGACCTCGACGAAGTTCTGGCAGTCGCGGGCCAGCACGTACTCCGGGGAGAGCTGGTGCGGCTCGAAGCGGTTGACGTCGCACTCGTGCAGGTCGAACGAGGAGCAGTGGCCGTCGACCAGCCATTCGGCGACGGCCCGGCCGACGCCCGCGGAGTGGGTGACCCAGACCGCCTCGGCGACCCAGAAGCCCTTGACGTCCGGGGACTCGCCGAGCAGCGGGAAGTTGTCGGTGGTGAAGGAGAACAGGCCGTTGATGCCCTCCTCGATCTTCGCCTCCTGCGTCGCGGGGAGCAGGGACTGGGTCTCGGCCCAGGCCGGCGCGAAGTCCTCCTCGGTGAACTTCAGCACCGAGGGCATCTCGTCGGCCTCGTCGAAGGAGAGGATCTCGTCGGCGGTGATGGGCATCGGGCGGTGGCCGTAGTAGCCGATGCCGAAGCCGTCGAAGCGGTCGCGGTAGTAGAGGTCGGCGTCCTGGTGGCGCAGGATCGGGCGGACCGCCTCCTGTGTCTGGCCCGCCAGCGCCGGGACCGGCCCGGTCCAGGCGAGCTGGTGGCCGAGCGGGGTCAGCGGAAGGTTCATGCCGACCATGCGCGCGATCTTCGGGCCCCAGATGCCGGCGCAGCACACGACGATGTCGGCGGCGAGCTCGCCCTGGTCGGTGACGACGCCGGTGACGCGGCCGTCGTCCTGGCGGATGTCCAGGACCTCGTGGCGGGCCAGGAAGCGCACTCCGCGCTCGGTGGCGCGGCGGATCTGCGCCTCGACCGCGAGGACCGCCTTGGCGAGGCCGTCCGTCGGTACCAGCAGGCCGCCCAGGACACGGTCGCGGTTGACCAGCGGGTGCCGTTCGACGCACTCGTCGGGGGTGAGCAGCCGCGCCTCGATGCCCCAGGCCGTGATCCAGCCGTGGCGGCGCCGCAGTTCGGCCAGGCGCTCGGGGCCGGTCGCCACCTCCAGGCCGCCGACCTGCAGGAAGCACGGCTCGCCGTCGACGTCGAGCGAGCAGAACTTCTCGACGGTGTAGCGGGCCAGCTCGGTCATGGTCTTGGAGGAGTTGGTCTGGAAGACCAGGCCCGGCGCGTGCGAGCTGGAGCCTCCCGTGGCGGGCAGCGGGCCCTGGTCGACCACGGTCACTTCGGTCCAGCCTCGCGCGGAGACCTCTTCCGCGAGGGCCGCTCCCACGACGCCCGCTCCGATGATCACCACTCGGGGTCCCGCCATCGCCGCACCTCCGCAGTCACATCCAGGTAGTTGCTTTTTACGCAACGCGATTCAGGTTGCGCAACTCAATGTGCCCTCCATGGGAAGGGGTGTCAAGAGGTCCGTGACGTCGGAAGACGGCCCGGAACGGCCCCGGACGCGGCAAAGCCCGGCGGGCGGTGCGCACCTGTGCGCACCGCCCGCCGGGCATGGGGAACCTATGGACTGCGACGGCTCACTTGAGCCAGGCGTCCACCTTGTCCTTGTTGGCCTCGACCCACTTCTTCGCGGCGGCGTCGGGCTTCATCTTGTCCACCGCGATGTACTTGGCCACGGTGTTCTGGTCGTCGTTGGTCCAGTTGAACTTCTTCACCAGGTCGTAGGCCGGGGAGCCGGACTTGGCGAACTTGGCGCTGACGATCTTGTCGAGGTCGTAGACGGGGTAGTCACAGGCGATCTTGGCCGCGTCCGCGTCGCAGCCCTGCTTGTAGGGGGGCAGGGCGACCTTCTTCAGCGGCACCTCGGACAGGAACCACTGGGGCTCGTAGAAGTAGCCGATCACCCACTGCTTGTCCTTCTCGGCCTTGCGGTAGGCCTGGATGAGCGCGGTCTCGCTGCCCGCGTACACCACCTTGAAGTCGAGCTTCAGATTCTTGACCAGCGCGGCGTCGTTGGTGACGTAGGAGGGGTCGCCGTCCAGGAGCTGGCCCTTGCCGCCCGACTCCGACGTCTTGAACTTCGCCGCGTACTTGTTGAGGTTCTTGTAGTCGAGGATGTCGGGGTGCGCCTTGGCCAGCCACGGCGGCACGTACCAGCCGATGACGCCCTTGTTGCCCGTGGAGCCGGCCTCGACGGCGGTCTTCTGGTCGGTGATGTACTTCTTCTTCAGGTCGTCGTGGCCCCAGTTCTCCAGGACGGCGTCGACCTCGCCGGTGCCGAAGCCCTGCCAGGCGATCTCCTCCTTGAGGTCCTTCTTGTTGACCTTGCAGCCGAGGTTGTGCTGGGCGACGTACGCGACGACCGCCGCGTCCGCCTCGTAGCCCACCCACGGGTTGACGGCCAGGTTGAAGGTTCCGCACTTGCCCGAGCTGCTGTCCGAGCCCGAGGAGCTGTCGCCGACCTTCGCACCTCCGCACGCGGTGAGGGTGAGGCCGAGGACGGCCAGGCCGGCCGCGCCGGCTCGCCAAGTTCTTGCCATGGTGTGTCCTGCTCCTTATGCACCGCGTCGCGCCGCAGCCTGAGTGATCCGGTCGAACATGACTCCGAGCAGTACGATGGCCAGCCCTGCCGCCAGCCCCTTGCCGTACAGCTCTCCCTGCGAGAAGCCGGCCACGACGTCGTAGCCGAGGGCGCCCGCGCCCACCAGGCCGCCCACAACAACCATCGACAGCACGTAGATCAGGCCCTGGTTGGTCGCGAGGGTCAGGGCGCTGCGTGACATCGGCAGCTGGACCTTGGTGATGATCTGCCGGGTGCTGCACCCGGCGGAGGTGGCCGCCTCGACGGTGGTCCCGGGCACGGCCCGCACCCCGTCCGCGATGATCTTTATGGCGACCGGTGCCGCGTAGACGACGGCCGCGACGATCGCCGTGAAGCGGGTCGCGCCGAACAGCGCCAGGAACGGCACGAGATAGACGAACGGCGGCATGACCTGGGCGGCGTCCAGGGTGGGCCGCACCAGCTTGTCGACGAGCATGCTGCGCCCCATCCAGACGCCGAAGACGACGCCGAGGAGCATCACCAGGACCGTCGCGACGAGGGTGGAGGCGGTCGTCGTCATGGCGTCCGACCACACGCCGGTGCCGACCAGCAGACCCACGCACACGGCCGTGGTGATGCCGGCCTTCCAGCCGCCCAGCACCACCGCCAGCGCCACGAGCACCATGCCGACGAGCCACCAGGGCGAGTCGGTGAGCAGGCTCTGGAACGGGTTGAGCAGCACGTTGGTGATCACGTCGCGGAGCGCGTTGGTCAGGCCCGAGAGGTTGTCCTGCGCCCAGGTCGTCACGGAGTCGGCCGCGTCGGCGACGTGGCTGCCGACGGTGCCGTCGCCGGGGAATTCCGACGCCCACAGATACGTGTGGGACAGGTACACCAGCACCGCGGTGACCACGGCTCCGGCGCCGAGCAGCTGCCCCCGCCACTTCAGGAGGGGGCTCTTGGAGCGCCGCGCGTCCTCCTCGCGGGTGCTGGCCGCGGTCGTCACCCGGTCCAGCACGATCGCCATGACGACGATGGCGAGGCCCGCGTTGAAGGCCGTGCCGACGTCCAGGGACTGCAGCGCCTGGACGACGGTCTTGCCGAGGCCGGGCGCGTCGATCAGGGCCGCGATGGTGACCATGGCCAGGGCCGCCATGATGGACTGGTTGACGCCCATCACCACGGTCCGCTTGGACATGGGCAGCAGCACCTTCAGCAGCGACTGCCGCCGGGTCGCGCCCAGCGAGTCGGCAGCCTCGGTGGTGGTCTCCGGTACGGAGCGGATGGCGTGCGCGGTGATGCGGATCGCGGGCGGCGCCGCGTAGATGACGGTGGCGATCGTCGCCGAGGCCGGGCCGATGAGGAAGATCAGCGTCAGCGGGGCCAGGTAGACGAAGGTCGGCATCGTCTGCATGAAGTCCAGGAAGGGCGTCACGATCCGGTTGAACCGGTCGGACAGCCCCGCCCACACGCCCAGCGGGATCGCGAACAGCAGTGCCACGAGCACCGCGGAGAGGGTCAGGGCCAGGGTGTCCATGCTCTCCTGCCACAGCCCCTGCAGCCCGAAGAAGACGAAGCCGCACACGGCGAGCAGCGCCACGCGCCAGTTGCCCACGGCCCAGGAGACGTAGCCGGCGATGCCGACGACGCCGAGCCAGCCGATCTGCGGGACGGGCCGGCCGGGCGGGGCCTGGGAGATCAGGTGCTGGACGAAGGTCACCAGGTTGTCGATGACCAGCCGGATCTCGTTGAAGAAGTACAGGAAGAGCGGGTTGGAGTTGCGGTTGGCGCCGACGGAGTCGTTGACGTCGTTGAACCACCGGTGCAGACCGGTCAGGTCCGCCGTCGCGAGCGAGAGGGTCTGCCTGCCGCGCAGCACGGCGAACAGCACCAGCCACGACACCAGGATCCCGGCGACCACCGCGGTCCGGCTGACCTGGCGCGGCTCCTTGGCGGGCGCCTCGGGTCCGGCCGGCCCCGAGGTCTCGGGCTTCTCGACGGCGACGGTCATCACGCGCCGCCTTCCTGCCCGGCGACCACGGCGAGGATCTCCTCGTCGCCGACGATGCCCAGCAGCTTGCCGTTCTCGACGACCTTGACCGGCTTGTGGGCGGCCAGCACGGTCCGGGTGGCCTCCCGTACGACGACGTCCGGGCCGAGCTCCGGCCCGTCCAGGGCGTCCGTGTCCTCCGGGGCTCGCATGATCCAGCGCAGGGTGAGCACGTCACCGCGCGGCACGTCCTTGACGAAGTCCCGTACGTAGTCGTCGGCGGGGGCGCCCACCAGCTCGTCGCCCGTACCGCACTGGACCGTCTTGCCGTCGCGCATGATGAGGATGCGGTCGCCCAGCTTCAGGGCCTCGGAGAGGTCGTGGGTGATGAACACCATCGTCTTGCCGACCTCGTGGTGCAGCCGGATGACCTCGCTCTGCATGTCCCGGCGGATCAGCGGGTCGAGCGCGGAGAACGGCTCGTCGAAGAAGAGCACGTCCGGGTCGCCGGCCAGCGCGCGGGCGAGGCCGACGCGCTGCTGCATACCGCCGGAGAGCTGGTCGGGGTAGGAGTTCTCGTAGCCGGCGAGACCGACCAGCTCCACGACCTCCTGGGCCCGCTTGGTCCGCTCGGACCTGCTCATGCCGCGGATCTCCAGGCCGAAGCCGACGTTGTCGACCACCCGGCGGTGCGGCAGCAGGCCGAAGTGCTGGAAGACCATGGAGAACTTGCTGCGCCGCAGCTCACGCAGCCGCTTCTCGTCCGCCTCCCGGATGTCCTGGCCCTCGAAGACGACCTCGCCCGCGGTGGGTTCGATCAGCCGGGTCAGACAGCGCACGAGCGTGGACTTGCCGGAGCCGGACAGGCCCATGACGACGAAGACCTCGCCGGGCGAGACGTCGAAGCCGACGTCGCGTACCGCGGCGGTGCACCCCGTGCGGTCCATGAGCTCGCGGCGGCTCAGCCCGCACAGCTCCTCCGATTCCGGCACCCGCTCGGCCTTCGGCCCGAACACCTTCCACAGCCTGCGCACGGATATGACCGGAGTCCCGTCCGACTCCTCGGGCGTGCCGCGCCGCTGCGCCACCTCGGTCTGTGTTGGGGTCACGATCGACCTCTTTTCGGCGTTCAGCCGCTAAACCAGCGCTGCGGCCGGGGTTGGATGTTCTGCCAGATGTGCTTGGGCTCCCGGTACTCGTCCAGGCCGCTCGCTCCCAGTTCGCGGCCGACGCCCGAATGCCCGAAGCCACCCCATTCGGCCTGCGGCACGTAGGGGTGGTAGTCGTTGATCCACACCGTGCCGTGCCGCAGCCGCCGGGCGACCCGCTGGGCCCTGCCGGCGTCCTGCGTCCAGACGGCGCCGGCCAGTCCGTACTCGGTGTCGTTGGCGATGCGCACGGCATCGTCCTCGTCGGTGAAGCGCTCCACGGTGAGCACGGGCCCGAAGGACTCCTCGTGCACCACCCGCATGTCCTGGGTGCAGGCGTCGAGCACGGTGGGCGGGTAGTAGTGGCCGTTCGCCAGCGCCGGGTCGTCGGGCCGCTCGCCGCCGCAGCGCAGCACCGCGCCCTCGGCGAGGCCGGCGGCGACGTACGCCTCGACCTTCTCCAGGTGCTGCGCGGAGATCAGTGCCCCGGTCTCGGCGTCCGGGTCGAAGGGGCCGCCGAGGCGGATGCGCCGGGCGCGGCGCACGACCTCGTCGACGAAGCGGTCGTGCAGCGCGTCCTCGACGATCAGCCGGGCACCGGCCGAGCAGACCTGCCCGGAGTGCAGGAAGACGGCCGTGAGGGCGAAGTCGACGGCGGCCTCGAAGTCGGCGTCGGCGAAGACGACGTTGGGGTTCTTGCCGCCGAGCTCCAGTGCCACCTTCTTCACGGTCGCCGCGGCGGCGGCCATGATCCGCCTGCCGGTCTGCAGCCCGCCCGTGAAGGAGACCAGGTCGACGTCCGGATGCTCGGACAGCGGTGCGCCGACCTCGGGGCCGGTGCCCAGGACGAGGTTGGCGGCACCGGCCGGCAGGCCGGCCTCCTCCAGTGCCCTCATCAGCAGGACGGCGGTGGAAGGGGTCAGCTCGCTGGGCTTGAGGACGATGGTGTTGCCGGCCAGCAGGGCCGGGGCCACCTTCCAACTGGCCTGCAGCAGGGGGTAGTTCCAGGGGGTGATCAGCCCGCACACGCCGACCGGCTCGTAGACGACGCGGCTGACGGCGTCGTCGCGGCCGGTGTCGATCACGCGGCCGGCGTCGGTGCCGGCGATCCCGCCGTAGTGGCGGAAGCAGGCGACGACGTCGGCGATGTCGTACTCGCTCTCCACCAGCCGCTTGCCGGTGTCCAGCGACTCGGCGCGGGCGAAGTCCTTGGTGTCGCGCTCCAGGATGTCGGCGGTGCGCAGCAGCAGCGCGCCGCGCTCACGCTCGGGCGTACGGGGCCAGGGCCCCTCGTCGAAGGCCCGACGGGCGGCGGCGATCGCCGCCTCGGCGTCAGGACGGGTGCCTTCCGCCACGGTCGCGACGCGTGCGCCGTCAGCGGGGCAGCGGATGTCGCGGTGGCCGCCGGCCACCGGTGCCCGCCATTGTCCGTCCACGTACAGATCTGCCACGCGCCGAGCCCTTCAGCCGGAATGCGTTGCGCATCGCGCATCCAATTGCTTGTGGTGGAACACAGTGGCGAATGCCCAGAGTCCCGTCAAGTGGTTGGCCGATGACGATTTCGCCATGGCGCCCGTTACCCGGCCACCCTTGACCGCGGGCGCGCGGCGAGCTCAGCATGTTGCGCATCGCTCACCTTGTTGTGCATTACGCACCGACGGAGGCCACAGATGTCCCCTCGACCGCAACCCGGGCGTGAGTACGTCCTGACCCTCGCCTGCCCAGATGGCGCGGGCCTAGTCCACTCCGTGAGCGGTTTCCTGGTCAGGAACTCCGGCAACATCCTGCAGAGCCAGCAGTTCGACGACCGGCTCCAGGACCGCTTCTTCATGAGGGTCCACTTCGACGTTTCCGATCCCGACGCGGATCTGCAAACGCTGCGTTACCGCTTCGGCCCGGTCGCCCAGGCCCATCGCATCTCCTGGACCCTGCGGGACGCCGCCACCCCGACGCGCACCCTCGTCATGGTCTCCCGGTTCGGGCACTGCCTCAACGACCTGCTCTTCCGCAGGCGCACCGGCGCCCTCAACATCGAGATCCCCGCGATCGTCTCCAACCACCGCGACTTCGAGGGCCTGGCCGAGACCTACGGCATCCCCTTCCACCACGTGCCGGTCACCCCGGACACCAGGCCCGAGGCCGAGGCACGGCTGCTGGAGCTGGTGCGGGAGCTGGACGTCGACCTGGTCGTGCTGGCCCGGTACATGCAGATCCTCTCCGACGACCTGTGCAAGCAGCTCGAGGGCCGCGCCATCAACATCCACCACTCCTTCCTGCCCAGCTTCAAGGGTGCCCGCCCCTACGCGCAGGCATACGACCGCGGGGTGAAGCTCGTCGGGGCGACGGCGCACTACGTGACCCCGGACCTGGACGAGGGCCAGATCATCGAGCAGGACGTGGTCCGCGTCGACCACTCCCTCGACCCCGGCGAACTGGTCACGGTCGGCCGGGACGTGGAGGCGCAGGTACTGGCGCACGCGGTGAAGTGGCACAGCGAGAGCCGGGTGATGGTCGACGGCAACCGCACGGTGGTCTTCCGCTGAGGATCACGTGCGAAGGCGGGCGGGCCGGGGTCTCCGGTCCGCCCGCCTTCGTATACGGAACCCGGTACGGAGTCGTATACGGATGCGGCCCTACGAGGTCGCGGTCGCGAGCCGGTCCAGCAGGTCCCGGCGCCAGCGTTCCGTCTCGGCGATCTGGTTGAAGGTGAACACGTGCAGGCCCGCCACCCCCGCCGAGGGCGCGGTGAGCGCCTCCTGGGCACGGGAGAGCAGTTTCTCGGGCGCGTAGCCGCCCGGCGCGGCGAGACGCAGGAACCAGGACGGGTGCCGGGTCAAAAACCGCGTCGACTCCCCCACCCCGATCCTCGTCGCCATGGCCAGCAGCTTCGCCCGCTGGACGGGCCCGGCGACGCCCACGTGCACGGGCAGCGTGACCCCCCGGCGCCGTATCCGGCCGATCCACTCGCCCAGCACCCGCGGGTCGAAGCAGAGGTTGCCGACGATGTACGTGGCGTGGGCGTGCTTGTCCCGCATCGCCTGGACGGTGAGGTCGTCGTGGATGAGCGGATGGCTCTCGGGATGGCCGGTGATGCCCACGCGCGCGAAGGGCGAGCCCAGCTCGCCCAGCCGGCGCAGCACCGGCAGCGCGCCGGGGTAGGGCCCGGCCGGCGATTCCGCGTCGCCGGCGGGGACGAAGACGTCGTCCACGCCCGCGCCGCCGAGCCGCTCCACCACGTCCTTCAGGTGCACGTCGTCGCGCAGCAGCCGGGCGGGCACGTGCGGGACGACGCGGTAGCCGTGCGCGGCCAGCCGGCCGGTGAGGTCGAGCGTCGGTTCCAGGCCCTTGACCGGCGACGCCGTGACGGTGACCACGACGTCGCGCGGGACATGGGCGAGAACCTTCTCCTCGGTCGCCCCGGCGGGCAGCACCTCGTAGCGGACCCTGCCGAGCAGCGTGCCCGCTCCTGCGGCGCCCAAGGTCTCACCCCACCTGCTTGTGGGCGTCCGGGTGGCGGTAGTACGCGGCCTTGGAGGCGGGCAGCGGCTCCTTGCCCAGGATCAGGTCGGCGGCCTTCTCGGCGACCATCATCACCGGGGCGTAGATGTTGCCGTTGGTGACGTACGGCATCACCGACGCGTCGACGACCCGCAGTCCCTCCACGCCGTGCACCCGCATGCTGGTGGGGTCGACGACCGACATCTCGTCGGTGCCCATCTTGCAGGTGCAGGACGGGTGCAGGGCGGTCTCGCCGTCCTTGGCCACCCAGGCGAGGATCTCCTCGTCCGTCTCCACCGACGGGCCGGGCGAGACCTCTCCGTCGTTGTAGGGGGCGAGCGCCGGCTGGTTGAGGATCCTGCGGGCCACCCGGACGGCCTCGACCCACTCGCGGCGGTCCTGCTCGGTGGAGAGGTAGTTGAAGCGCAGCGCCGGGTGCTCGTCCGGGTCCTTGCTCCTGATCTTCACCGAGCCGACGGCGTCGGAGTACATGGGGCCCACGTGGACCTGGTAGCCGTGGCCGCCGGCCGGCACGGAGCCGTCGTAGCGGACCGCGATCGGCAGGAAGTGGAACATCAGGTTGGGGTAGTCGACGTCCTCGTTGCTGCGGGCGAAGCCGCCGGCCTCGAAGTGGTTGGTCGCCGCCGGGCCCGTGCGGAACAGCCACTGCAGGCCGATGAAGGGCGCCCGCCACTTCGCCAGGTACGGCTGCATGGAGACGGGCTGCTTGCAGGCGTACTGGATGTACACCTCCAGGTGGTCCTGCATGTTCTCGCCGACGCCCGGCAGGTCGTGCACGACGTCGATGCCGAGCGCGCGCAGCTCCTCGGCGTTGCCGACGCCGGACAGCTGCAGCAGCTGCGGGGAGTTGATCGCGCCGCCGCAGAGGATGACCTCCTTGGCGCGGACCTGCTGCAGGGCGCCCCCGCCGCGCCGGAACTCCACCCCGACCGCCTTCTTGCCCTCGAACAGGACGCGGGTGACCAGGGCGCGGGTCTTCACGGTGAGGTTGGGCCGCTTCATGGCGGGCTTGAGGTACGCCTTCGACGCCGACAGCCGGCGCCCGCGGTGGACGTTGCGGTCGAACGGGGCGAAACCCTCCTGGCGGTAGCCGTTGACGTCGCTCGTCGGGGCGTAGCCCGCCTCCTCGGTGGCCTTGAGGAAGGCGCCGAACAGCGGGTTGGTGGCCGGGCCGCGCTCCAGGACGAGGGGGCCGTCGTGGCCACGGAACTCGTCGTCCGGGTCGGCCGCCAGGCAGTTCTCCATCCGCCGGAAGTACGGCAGGCAGTGCGCGTAGTCCCAGCTCTCCATGCCGGCGTCGGCGGCCCAGCGCTCGTAGTCCATGGGGTTGCCGCGCTGGAAGATCATGCCGTTGATGCTGCTGGAGCCGCCCAGGACCTTGCCGCGGGCGTGGTAGACGCGCCGGCCGCCCATGTGGGGCTCGGGCTCCGACTCGTACTTCCAGTCGTAGAAACGGCTGCCGATCGGGTAGGTCAGCGCCGCGGGCATGTGGATGAAGACGTCCCACGGATAGTCGGACCGGCCGGCCTCCAGGACCAGCACACGGTGGGCCGGATCGGCGGTGAGTCGATTCGCCAGCGCACTGCCGGCCGAACCGCCGCCGACGATGACGAAGTCGTATTGCAGGGGAGCCATGGTGCCTCGTCTCGCTCGCGCCGTCGATGTGCGGAGCATGCTAGCGCCGGTATCGCCATGCGCACCAGGTTGCGAACGACGCAACTTCTCATACCTTCGTCCGGTCCCGCTACTTGCAGTAGTGTTGTTTACTGCGCGTATAGTTTCGTTGTGAGCAACCACAGCCAAGACACCGAGACAGGCAATGCGCAGGCCGGCGGAGTGCAGTCGGTGGACCGCGCCATCAGCGTCCTGGAGATCCTCGCCCAGCGCGGCGAGGCGGGCGTGAGCGAGGTCGCCGGAGAGATCGACGTCCACAAGTCCACCGCCTTCCGCCTGCTCGGCGCGCTGGAGGCGCGCGGGCTGGTGGAACAGGCGGGCGAGCGCGGCAAGTACCGGCTCGGCTTCGGCATCGTGCGCCTCGCCGGCGCCGTCACCGGACGTATCGACATCACCCAGCAGGGCCGGCCGGTGTGCGAGCGGCTCGCCGAGGAACTCGGCGAGACCGTCAACATCGCGGTTCTGCAGGAGCATTTCGCGATCAACCTCTACCAGGTGCGCGGCCCGGGCGCGATCACGGCGCACAACTGGGTCGGACAGCTGACCCCGCCGCACGCCACCTCCAGCGGCAAGGTCCTGCTGGCCCACCTGCCGGCCAAGGAGCGTGCCGCACTGCTGGCCGAGACCGGTCTGAAGAGGGTCACCCCGCACACGATCACGGCGAAGACGAAGCTCGAGAAGAACCTCGCCGAGGTGCGCGAGCGGGGCTACGCCTGGACCGTGGAGGAGTTCGAGATCGGCCTGCACGCCATGGCCGCGCCGGTTCGCAACCGTGACGGCGAGGTCATCGCCGCACTGAGCGCCTCCGGCCCGGGGTACCGCTTCACCGAGGAGCGGATGCACGAGCTGGCACCGAACCTGCTCAAGGGCGCGGAGGAGATCAGTCACCGGATGGGCTACCTGGGCTGAGCGGCCCGCAGGCCGTCACCCGGGCCGGCGGGCGCCCAGACGCTCACCGATCCAGTCGTGGAACGCACCGATGTGGTGCTCGCTCGGGACCAGCACGCCGCCCTTGGCGTACAGCCGGGAGCCCATGCCGGGCTGGGTGCGTTCGCAGGCGTCGAAGTCCTGGCGGTTGACCCGGTCGAAGAGCTCCACGGACCGGCTGACGTCCTTGCCGCTCTCGACGACGTGCGGCAGATAGAGCCAGTCGCACTCCACGACCGTACGGTCGACGGCCACCGGGTACATGCGGTGGAAGATCACGTGGTCGGGCACGAGGTTGATGAACACCTGCGGCCGCACCGTGATCGCGTAGTAGCGGCGGTCCTGGTCGTCGCCGACACCCGGGATGCGGTCCAGGCCCTCGGAACCGTCGACGGTGAAGCCCTGGACGTCCTCGCCGAACTCCGCGCCGTGGCCGACGTAGTACTGCGCGGCGTAGCCGTCGGCGAACTCCGGGAGCACTTCGGTCAGTTCGGGGTGGATCGTGGCGCAGTGGTAGCACTCCATGAAGTTCTCGATGATGAGCTTCCAGTTGGCCCGCACGTCGTAGACGATCCGCCTGCCGACGGAGAGGCTGCCGATGTCGTAGCGCTCGATCGACTCGACGTCCCCGAGGCGGGCGACCACGTCCCCGACGACCTCCTCCTCGAAGGAGGGCGGGTTCTCGGCGAGGCAGACCCACACGTAGCCGAGCCATTCGCGCACGGCGACGCTCACCAGGCCGTACTCGGTGCGGCCGATGTCGGGCATCTTGGTCAGGTTGGGCGCCGCCACCAGCTTGCCGTCCAGGCCGTAGGTCCAGGCGTGGTACGGGCACTGGAACGCCCGCTTGACCTCGCCGGACTCCTCCGTGCACAGCTTGGCGCCACGGTGGCGGCACACGTTGAAGAAGGCGCGGACCGAGCCGTCGCGTGCGCGGGTGACGAGGATGCTCTCGCGGCCCACGTCGACGGTGCGGAAGGCTCCGGGCCGGGCGAGCTCGGACGAGCGCACGGCGCAGAACCACATGGTCTCGAATATGCGCTCCTGCTCCAGGACGAAGGTCGCCGGGTCCGTGTAGGAGGAGCCGGGGAGGGTGGCGATCAGGCTGTCCGGCAGGCTGGTCGAGGTCACGGTGCACTCCTCGGGAACGGTGGATTCGGGGAGCGCCCCGATGGGGGCGCGGGCAACTGCGCGACCGGCCGCAACGGCGCCGCGCACGGACAACGGACCCATCTCGCTCGTCACAGCGAAGCGCCGAGTTGCTTGCGCAGGCGCATGAACAGCCGCGGCTGGTTCATGCCGAGCACGGCGACCGGGACGCCGGCCCGCCGGTAGACGGCCAGGACGTTGCGGTCCTCCGCGGCGCCTTCCTCGACGGTCACGCTGTCGGCGCCCGCGGCGTGACCGGCGAACTGGATCTTCACTCCGTACTGGTCGGACCAGAAGTACGGCGGCCGGGGCACACCCGGCTGCACCGCCCCGCCCGCCAGCAGGGTGGCGATCGCGGCGTCGGGGCGCTCGCGCGCGCCGGTCCAGTGCTCGACGCGGCGGTGGGCGCCCGCGCGCGGGTCGTACCAGTTGGCGCAGTCGCCGACCGCGACCACTCCGGCCAGGCTCGTACGGCCGTCGGCACCGCACTTGACGCCGTTGTCGAGTGCGACGCCGGAGCCTTCCAGCCACTCGACGCACGGGCGGGCACCGACTCCGACGACGACGATGTCCGCGGGAACGGTGCGGCCGTCCTCCAGCAGTACCGCCTCGACCTGGTGCTCGCCGCTGAGGCCCTTGACGCCGACGCCGCACAGCAGCCGTACGCCGTGGTCCGCGTGGAGACCGGAGACGATCGCCCCCATCTCCTCGCCGAGCGGTCCGGCGAGCGGGGTCGGGGCCGCCTCGATCACGGTCGCCTCCAGACCGAGGGCGCAGGCGGTGGAGGCCACCTCGGCACCGATGAAGCCGCCGCCGATCACCACCAGCCGCCCGCCGCGGGCCAGTTCGGCCCGCAGGGCGCGGGCGTCGTCCAGCGTGCGCAGGGTGTGCACCCCGGACAGGCCCGCGGAGCCCGGCAGGCTGCGCGCGGCGGCGCCGGTGGCGATGACGATCCCGTCGGCCCGCACCTCGGTGCCGTCGGCGAGCCGGACCGCGCGGCGCGCCGGGTCGAGTGCGGTGGCCCGGACACCGAGCAGCCACTCGGCCCCCAGGTCCTCGCCGTCCGTCTCCAGCACGAGATCGGCCTCGCCGATCGTGCCGGCCAGGAACTCCTTGGACAACGGCGGCCTGTCGTACGGGCGGTGGGGCTCGTCCCCGATGACGACGAGCTGCCCGTCGTAGCCCTGCTTGCGCAGGGAGCGCGCCGCCGACAGACCGGCCAGCGAGGCCCCCACCACGGCGACCTTCCTCACGCGAGACCTCCGGCGGGCCGGGCCGCGGCGTCCTGGCGGGTGCGGGTGTCGTCGAGGGCGAGGAGCTCGCCGTCGCCGGTGCGGAACACCGTGACCGGCGGATCGGTCTCGAGCCGGAAAGCCTCACCTCGCGGAAGGTCCGCGAGACGGCACGCGGGAATCATCATGACACCTCGGTGCGTATAGCGAAACGGATTGCGGTAAGCGCAACATCAGTCTGGGGTCGCCCCGAACCCCTGTCAAGAAGTTCAGGGGCCAGGTTCATGCGAGAAGCGACGTTGCTTCATATGAAACGCGCAGCACGATGAGAAACGATGGCCGCGGTCAGAAACCGCGGTCGATCCACTCCTGGAGATGCGGCGCCTCGGCGCCGACGGTGGTCGTCTCCCCGTGCCCCGTGTGCACCACGGTGTCCGCCGGGAGGGTCAGCAGCCGCTCCCGGATCGACTCGACGATGGTCGGGAAGTGGCTGTACGACCGCCCCGTGGCCCCTGGCCCGCCCGCGAAGAGCGTGTCGCCGCTGAAGAGTGCCCCCAGGGCCGGCGCGTACAGGCATACGGCGCCGGGCGCATGGCCCGGCGTGTGCAGGACGGTCAGCTCGATGCCGGCCACCGCCAGGGGCTGCCCGTCGGCCAGGTCGGCGTCGGGCATCCGGCCGGGATGCGTCAGCTTCCACAGCGGCAGGTCGTCCGGATGCAGGAGGACCGGGGCGCCGGTGCGGGCGGCCAGTTCGGGCGCCGCGCCGATGTGGTCGTCGTGCGCGTGGGTGCACACGACGGCCTTCAGCGCGCGCCCGCCGACCGCGTCCGCGATCGCGCCGGCGTCATGGGCCGCGTCGACGACGATCGCCTCGTGGTCGTCGCCGACGATCCACACGTTGTTGTCGACCTCCCAGGTGCCGCCGTCCAGGGAGAACGTGCCGGAGGTGACGAGCCGTTCGACGTGGACCCGGCCCATCAGAACACCACCACCGAGCGCAGGACGTCCCCGCCGCGCATCCGCTCGAAGGCCTTCTCCACCTCGTCCAGGGCGATCGTCTCGGTGACGAAGGCGTCCAGGTCCAGGCGGCCCTGGAGGTAGAGGTCGATCAGCATCGGGAAGTCGCGGCCGGGCAGGCAGTCGCCGTACCAGGACGACTTCAGGGCGCCGCCGCGGCCGAAGACGTCGAGGAGGGGCAGTTCGAGCTTCATCTCGGGGGTGGGCACGCCGACGAGGACCACCGTGCCGGCGAGGTCGCGGGCGTAGAAGGCCTGCCGGTACGTCTCCGGGCGGCCGACCGCCTCGATGACGACGTCGGCGCCGAAGCCGCCGGTCAGTTCGCGGATCGCCTCGACCGGGTCGGTCTCCCGGGAGTTGACGGTGTGGGTGGCGCCCAGCTTCCGCGCGGTGGCCAGTTTGCGGTCGTCCAGGTCCACGGCGATGACCTTCGCCGCGCCCGCCAGGTGCGCCGCGGCGATCGCCGCGGCGCCGACCCCGCCGCAGCCGATGACGGCGGCCGTGTCACCGCGGCCGACCCCGCCGGTGTTGATCGCCGCTCCGATGCCCGCCATGACGCCGCAGCCCAGCAGGCCGGCGGCGGCCGCGGACGCCTTCCGGTCGACCTTGGTGCACTGCCCGGCGGCGACGAGGGTCTTCTCGGCGAAGGCGCCGATGCCCAGCGCCGGGGACAGCTCCTCGCCGGTCGCGGCGAGGGTCATCCTCTGCTCGGCGTTGCGGGTGTCGAAGCAGTACTGCGGGCGCCCGCGCAGACAGGCCCGGCACCGACCGCACACGGCACGCCAGTTGAGGATCACGAAGTCGCCGGGAGCGACGTCGGTGACGTCCTCCCCCACCGACTCCACGACGCCCGCCGCCTCGTGCCCGAGCAGGAAGGGGAAGTCGTCGCTGATCCCGCCCTCGCGGTAGTGCAGGTCGGTGTGGCACACCCCGCAGGCCTCGACCCTCACCAGCGCCTCGCCCGGACCGGGGTCGGGCACGATGATCGTTTCCAGGCCGACCGGGGCCCCCTTGCCCCGCGCGACGACAGCGCGGACCTGATGCGTCATGACCACTCCTCGGCTGTGGAGAACTGAAACAGGGAAGCCACTCGAGATCGAGTTGCTCAATGCGGCACGTATTTCGTGTGCCGCAACACAGCATCATGGAGCGCCGACCGTGGGTCAAGGCTCGGGATCCGGCCGCGCGGTCAACGGCCCCGGCATCCCCCCACCGCACGCAGAGGCCCCGGCACGGCAGGAGCCGTACCGGGGCCGTCCGACGGGGCCGGAGCCGGGATCACCCGATCTCGACGAGCAGGTCACCACCCTCGACCTGCTGGATCTTGTTGATGGCCAGCCGGGACACCCGGCCCGCCTTCGGGGCCGTGATCGCGGCCTCCATCTTCATCGCCTCGATCGTCGCCACCGTCGCCCCGGCGTCCACCTCGTCGCCCTCGGAGACCGCGAGCGTGACCACGCCGGCGAACGGCGCGGCGACATGGCCCGGATCGGTCCGGTCGGCCTTCTCCGTGGCCGGGACGTCGGAGGCGGCGGAGGTGTCGCGCACCTGGATCGGCCGGAGCTGGCCGTTCAGCGTGGACATCACGGTCCGCATACCGCGCTCGTCGGCCTCGCCGACGGCCTCCAGCTCGATCAGCAGCCGGACGCCGGGCTCCAGGTCGACGGCGTACTCCGTCGCCGGACGCAGGCCGTAGAAGAAGTCCTTGCTGTCCAGCACGCTGGTGTCGCCGTAGACCTGGCGGTGGGCGTCGAAGTCGCGGGTCGGGCCGGGGAACAGGAGCCGGTTGAGCGTGGCACGGGGCTCCTTCGCCAGGCCCTCGCGGTCCTCCGGCGTCAGCTCCTGCACCGGCCGGGGCTCCGCGCGCCCCTCGAGTGCCTTGCTGCGGAAGGGCTCCGGCCAGCCGCCGGGCGGAGTGCCCAGCTCGCCGCGCAGGAAGCCGACGACGGAGTCGGGGATGTCGTAGCGGTTCGGGTTCGCCTCGAAGTCGGCCGGGGCCACCCCGGCGCCCACCAGGTGCAGGGCGAGGTCGCCGACCACCTTGGAGGACGGGGTGACCTTGACCAGGCGGCCCAGCATCCGGTCGGCCGCGGCGTACATCGCCTCGATGTCCTCGAACCGGTCCCCGAGCCCGAGCGCGACGGCCTGGGTGCGCAGGTTGGAGAGCTGGCCGCCGGGGATCTCGTGGTGGTAGACGCGCCCGGTCGGGGAGGCGAGGCCCGCCTCGAAGGGGGCGTAGATCTTGCGGACGCTCTCCCAGTACGGCTCCAGGTCGCCGACCGCCTGGAGATCGAGACCGGTCGGCCGGTCGGAGTGGTCGGTCGCGGCGACGATCGCCGACAGTGAGGGCTGCGAGGTCGTACCGGCCATGGAGGCGACCGCGCCGTCCACCGCGTCCGCACCCGCCCGGATCGCGGCGAGGTAGGTGCCGAGCTGGCCGCCCGCGGTGTCGTGGGTGTGCAGGTGCACCGGCAGGTCGAACTCGCGGCGCAGCGCGGAGACCAGCGTCGCGGCGGCCGGGGCGCGCAGCACACCGGCCATGTCCTTGATCGCGAGAACGTGCGCGCCCGCCTCGACGATCTGCTCGGCCAGGCGCAGGTAGTAGTCCAGCGTGTACAGGCGCTCGTCCGGGTTCGACAGGTCCGCCGTGTAGCAGAGCGCCACCTCGGCGACCGCGGTGCCCGTCTCGCGCACCGCCTCGATGGCCGGGCGCATCTGGCCGACGTCGTTGAGCGCGTCGAAGATGCGGAAGATGTCGATGCCGGTGGCGGCGGCCTCCCGCACGAAGGCGTCGGTCACCTCCGTCGGGTACGGGGTGTAGCCGACGGTGTTGCGGCCGCGCAGCAGCATCTGCAGACAGATGTTGGGGACGGCCTCGCGCAGGGCGGCCAGCCGCTCCCACGGGTCCTCGGCGAGGAAGCGCAGTGCCACGTCGTACGTCGCACCGCCCCAGCACTCCAGCGAGAGCAGCTCGGGCAGGGTGCGCGCGACCACCGGGGCGACCGCCAGCAGGTCCTTGCTGCGCACGCGGGTGGCGAGCAGCGACTGGTGGGCGTCGCGGAAGGTGGTGTCCGTGACGCCGATGGTCGGCGACGCACGCAGCCGGCGGGCGAAGCCCTCCGGGCCGAGCTCGACGAGCCTCTGCCGGGAACCGGCCGGCGGCTCGCCCGCGGGCAGCGGGGGCAGCTTGGTGGCCGGGTCGATCAGATGGGGGCGCTCGCCGTGCGGCTTGTTGACCGTGACGTCGGCGAGGTACGTGAGCAGCTTGGTGCCGCGGTCCGCGGAGGAGCGGGCCGTCAGCAGGTGCGGACGCTGCTCGATGAACGACGTCGTCACCCGCCCGGCCCGGAAGTCCGGGTCGTCCAGCACGGCCTGCAGGAACGGGATGTTCGTGGCCACGCCGCGGATGCGGAACTCGGCCACCGCGCGCCGCGCCCGGCCGATCGCGGCCTTGAAGTCCCGGCCCCGGCAGGTCAGTTTGACCAGCATCGAGTCGAAGTGGGCGCTGATCTCCGTACCGGCGTGGGTCGTTCCGCCGTCGAGGCGGATGCCCGAGCCGCCGGGCGAGCGGTAGGCGCTGATCCGGCCGGTGTCCGGGCGGAAGCCGTTGGCCGGGTCCTCGGTGGTGATACGGCACTGCAGGGCCGCGCCGTGCAGCTTCACCGTCTCCTGCGACAGGCCGAGGTCGGCGAGCGTCTCGCCGGAGGCGATCCGCAGCTGGGCCTGGACGAGGTCGACGTCGGTGACCTCCTCGGTGACCGTGTGCTCGACCTGGATGCGCGGGTTCATCTCGATGAAGACGTGGTTGCCGTCGGGGTCGAGCAGGAACTCCACGGTGCCCGCGTTGCGGTAGCCGATCTCGCGCGCGAAGCGCACCGCGTCGGCGCAGATGCGGTCGCGCAGCTCGGGGTCGAGATTGGGCGCCGGGGCCATCTCGATGACCTTCTGGTGGCGGCGCTGGAGCGAACAGTCGCGCTCGAAGAGGTGGATGACGTTGCCCTCGCCGTCGGCGAGGATCTGCACCTCGATGTGGCGGGGGTCGACGACGGCCTTCTCCAGGAAGACGGTCGGGTCGCCGAACGCGGAGGCCGCCTCACGGGAGGCCGCCTCGATGGACTCGCGCAGCGCGGCCGGGTCCTCGACGCGGCGCATGCCGCGCCCGCCGCCGCCCGCGACCGCCTTCACGAACACCGGGAAGCCGATCTCCTCGGCGGCGCGCACGAGTTCGCCGACGTCGTCGGAGGGCTCGGAGGAGCCGAGGACGGGGACGCCGGCGGCGCGGGCGGCGGCCACCGCGCGCGCCTTGTTGCCGGTGAGCTCCAGCGTGCGGGCGCCGGGCCCCACGAAGGTGATGCCCGCCTCCTCGCACGCGCGCGCGAGCTCGGGGTTCTCGGACAGGAACCCGTACCCCGGGTACACCGCGTCCGCGCCCGCCTGCCGCGCGGCGCGCACGATCTCCTCGACGGAGAGATACGCCCGCACCGGATGCCCCTGCCGGCCGATCTCGTACGCCTCGTCGGCCTTGAGCCGGTGCAACGAGTTGCGGTCCTCGTGCGGGAAGACGGCGACGGTCCTTGCGCCGAGCTCATAGCCGGCGCGGAACGCCCTGATCGCGATCTCACCACGGTTGGCGACCAGCACCTTGCGGAACATCACCGCTCCCTTCAGCCTGCCGATGACGTGCACCATGGTGTCGGTCACGATCCTGTCACGCCATGTGAGCCGGACCACTCACATCAAGGTGTGATCTCGGTTGGCGCCGTCCTGATTGCCTCGCGTGTGCGCGGGTAGCCGTCGCGCCGCCACATGTCCTCGATCCGGCTGGGGCGGCCTCGGGTGCGGGCGGCTCAGGATGCGGGCGGTCCTGCCGGGTGGGCCGGCACCGGCGCGGCCGGGGGCAGGCCGCGCGTGCCTGGACGTGGGCGTCGGACGCGGCCGCCGCCCCGGGCTCAGCGGCGCCGCCCGCGATGACTTCCGGCCTCACGCGCGCGGCTTGCCCTCCTTCGCCCCCTCGCCTCCGTAGGCTCTGGGTCCGTACCGGAGCCCTGCGGTGGACCCCCGTCCTCCGCCGACCCACGGAGAGCCATGGCCGACGCCAGCCCCCAGGCCCGTGCCGCCAGTCTGCTGGGCCACCCCAAACTGTGGCTCGTGCCCACCGTCCTGACCGGACTGCTCGCCATGCTGCTGGCGCTGCTGTACATGGGCGGCATCGTCAACCCGCAGGGCGCCCTGCACCATCTGCCCATCGCGCTGGTCAACAGCGACGCCGGCAAGCCGCCGCCCGGGCAGAGGCAGAACGCGGGCGCGCAGATCGCCGCGGCCATCACGTCCAGCACCTCCGACGACAGGGCCCAGTGGCGCACCCTCACCCGCGCCGAGGCCCAGGACCAGCTGGACTCCGGCAAGATCTACGGCGCCCTGGTCATCCCGCCCGACTTCACCGCGTCGCTCACGGCGCTCACCACCGCCCATGCCACGACCCGGCCGACGATGACGGTGCTCACCAACCCCGGCAAGGGCAGCCTGGGCTCCTCGCTCGCCAGTCAGATCACGACGGCGGCGGCGCACCAGTCCTCGCAGACCATCGGCAAGCAGCTGACCGCGGCCGCGGGAGGCCGGGCGAACGCCACGACCGGACTGCTGCTCGCCGACCCGGTGAACGTCGTCACCCAGGTCGGGCACCCGATCGGCAGCCACAGCGGGCTCGGGCTGAGCGCCTTCTACTACACGCTGCTGCTGGTGCTGGCGGGCTTCATGGGCGGGAACATCATCACCAACGCGGTCGACACCGCCCTCGGCTACACCGACAGCGAGATCGGCCCCTGGCACACCCGCCGCCCCACCGTGCCGATCAGCCGGACGCAGACGCTGCTGCTGAACATGGTGCTGACCGCGGGCATCACGGTCGTCAGCGTCACCCTCGTCATGGTCGCCACGATCGGCATCCTGGGCATGGACGCCACCCACATCCCGCTGCTGTGGGTCTACTCCTACTGCGCGGCCCTCGCCGTCGGGCTGGGTGTGCAGGCCATCAACGCCGCGTTCGGCGGAGTCGGCCAGCTGGTCTCCATGTTCGTGTTCATCGTCCTGGGCCTGCCGTCCTCGGGCGCGACCGTGCCGCTCCAGGCGGTCCCCGGCTTCTACCGCTTCCTCTCCCACTTCGAGCCCATGCGCCAGCTCAGCGACGGCGTCCGCGCCATCCTCTACTTCGACGCGCGCGGCGACGCCGGCCTGGCACGCTCCTGGATCATGATCGCGCTCGGCGCGGTGCTGGCCCTGCTCTTCGGGTTCGCGATGACGCGGTACTACGACCGCAAGGGGCACAAGCGGCTGACGCCGCAGCCGGCGTGAGCGCCGTGCCGGCGGCGGCGTACCTCCACCGGCTCCTCCCCGGGAAGGACGCCCCGCTCCCGGGGCTCCGCTCCGGGCAGGGCGTCGCCCCGAAGCGGCCCGTTCAGGCGGAGGCCCGCCGGGCCCGCCCGTGCAGAGTGAGATAGAAGGTCTGCAGGGACGCCTCCGGACCCCCGGTCTCGAACCGGTTGACGACCCGGCCGAGGGGGTTCCACATCCGCCCGTCGGGCATCCGCACACCCACCGGCTGGCGGAAGTAGGTGCGCTCGTGCTCGTCGAAGTCCACCCACACCGCCCCGGCACGCCGCACGAGCACCTCACCGACGTACGCGCCGAGCCCGAAGAGCGTGTCCCGCGCCTGCTCCAGGTCCGCCCCGCCCTTGCGGAGCCCGTCGACGAGGAAGTCGACCATTCTCAGGCTGCGTGCGGAGTAGTCCAGCGGCAGCCTGTTGCGGGCGGTCAAGCGGGCGACGAAGTCCGCCGTGTACGACCGCATCTCGTCCGCGCCTGGCCCGTGCTTGCCCACTTCACCCATGACCTGCTCCCCCTTCATCGGATCAGGAGGAACACGCCGTCTGCTCCCCCCGGTTGATGAAGCGGATACCGGCTCTCGAACATCACGGCCGGCCGCAGTGCCGAACACCACACAGCGAGGTCACGGCCGGCGCACAACCTTTTTGCCACTCACGCGTCCTTCGGCGACATTGCACCGAGCCGCGCAACGGTGTGCGGCTCGCCGGGAGGAGCTTTCCGCGATTGCGCCTCAATACGGTGTCCGCATCGGCTCGTTCGGACAGCAGTCCATATGCGATGCGCCCGAAATCAGGGTGCGCATCCGCGGCCGCCTCGCCATGGAAATCCACGAGGCGTGAGCCGAACCGGTCACCGGGTGTCCGATATTTCTGCTCGCTGGCAACCGGTCCGACGCATCGTGTACAACCGCCCGGTCCGACGCCCAGTGTTTTGATTTCGCGGGGAACATTCACGGGCGGACAGCCCGGAAATCTCCTGCCGTCCTCCGTTCCCCCGCTGGGCCCCGTTCACCCGGTTCACCCCGTTGGCAAGGAGCACAGTGTGCAGGTCTTCTCCCGTCAGATCCTCATCGCCACCGCCGTTCTCGGCGTCCTGGCGGTGACGTCCGCCTGCGGCGGGCAGGACGATCGGCAGGCGGCGGGCTCGGATTCGGCCGAGGTGCCGCAGACGCCGGAAGCGAGCCCCACCGTCGCCGCCGCCTCGGCATCGCCCAGCACCTCCGCATCCACGTCCGCCGACCCCTCCGCCTCCGACCGCGCGTCCGCGTCGGCATCCGCCTCCGCACCGGGCGGCACCGCGAAGAAGACCGCCGGCGCGGCGAGCGGCACGGGAACGGAGTCCGGCCGTACGGCGGCCCCGGCACCCGCCGCACCCGACTTCCCGGTACCGGTCGAGGCCGGCGACGCGACGCAGCTGATCACCGTCCGGGCCAGTGGCTCCTACGCCACCGTCACGGCCTGGGCCAAGGGATCCTCCGGCTGGAAGGCGCAGTTCAGCACGAGTGCGGGCCGGGTCGGCTCCAACGGCGTGACCGACGGGGCGACCCGGCGGCAGGGCACCTACACCACGCCCACCGGCACCTACACGATCACCGAGGGGTTCGGCGTCGGGGCCGGCGGCACCGCCATGCCGTACCACGTGGTCGCCTCCGACGACTGGTGGGTGGAGGACCCGGAGTCGAAGTTCTACAACTCCATGCGCGGCGAGCAGGGCGCGGACTTCCCGCTCACCGAGGCCGGCGACCGCGGCAGCGAGCACCTCGTCAACTACCCCACCCAGTACGCCAAGGCGCTGGTGATCAACTTCAACCGGTGGCCCGCCACCCCCGGCCGGGGCGCCGGCATCTTCCTCCACGTCAACGGCAACGGCGCCACCGCCGGCTGCGTCTCGGTCCCCCGAGCCACCATGGACCGCATCATGGGCTGGATCACACCGTCCGCCCACCCCCGGATCGCCATCGGCTGACCGGTCCCGGGACCGGCACCGGTCATCACACGAGGTGCTCCCCCTCATCGCGGGACCTGGCCGTTGATCGCCGGTCAGCGGGCGGTGCGGGCGCCCGCCGGCCAGTCCTCGTCGCCGAGGTCGAGGAGGCAGGAGATCGTGGCGGCGTCCGGCAGCGGGCCGTGGTCACCCGTCACGCGGAGCGCGGACGAGGCGGTGACGTGGCCCAGGCGCAGGGCGCGCCGCAGGTCCTCACCGCGCAGCAGCCCGGCCAGGAAGCCGGCGGCGAAGGCGTCGCCCGCGCCGACGGGTTCCACGACCTCGGTGCGCGGGGCCGGCACGGTGCACACCTCGCCGGCCGCCCCGGTGAAGGCGTGGGCGGCCCGCCCGCCGTCCTTGACGACCAGGACGCGCGGGCCGGTCAACAGCCGCCGCACGTCGCCCGGTTCGAGCTCGGCGCCCCACAGGTCCTGCGCCTCGTCGAGACCGACGAAGACGATGTCGGCGCGGTCGGCCAGGGCCCGCAGCACCTCGGCGGCCGTGCCCTGCGGCCAGAGCGCCGGGCGGTGGTTGACGTCGAAGCTGACGGCGTACGGGCGTCGGCAGGGTGGGGTGGCCAACGCCCGCTCCACCAGCTCCCGGCAGGACGGGGACAGCGCGGGCGTCACTCCCGTGAGGTGCAGCAGGGCCGCGGACCGCACCCGCTCGTCCTCCAGCCACTCCGGTCCCAGGGCCGAGGCCGCCGAACCGCGGCGGTAGTAGTGGACGCGGGTGCGCTCGCGCCCCGGGTCCTTGACGAGCAGTCCGGTGGGCCGCCGCGGGTCGGTCCGTACGCCCGTGACGTCGACGCCCGCGGCGGCCACGGCCGCCCGCACCCGCCGGCCGAAGGCGTCGTCGCCGAGGGCGGAGAGCCAGGACACGGCCCGGCCGAGGTCGGCGAGGTACATGGCGACGTTCGACTCGGCGCCGGCCACCGACAGGCGCAGGTCCTCGGCGGTGTCGAGGGGGCCGGGTGCGGAGGGCGCGAGGGCGGCCATGGTCTCGCCGAGGCAGACGACGGGGCCGTCCGGCGGGAACGGGACTCCGGGGGTGCCGTTCATGACACCTCCGGGGCGGGCCGGTAGGCGGCGGCCGGGGTGCCCGGCACGTCGACCCGGGCGGTGAACAGGGCGCCGTCCAGCGGGCCCGGTGCGGGCAAGCCCACACGGGCGGTCGTGACGTGCAGGACGTCCTCCCGCAGGCAGACCCCGGCGGGCAGGCTCACGGGCAGCCGGACGACGCGGTCGAGCCGGCCGTCCGGCAGATACCGGCGTACGGTGCCGGTGCCCCACACCGCGATCCACACGGCCCCCTCGACGTCGACGGTCATGCCGTCGGGGCTGCCGTCGTCCACGGTCACGAAGGGCTCCGGCGCGCCGAGTTCACCGCTCGCCGGGTCGACGGGGTGGCGGCGGACGACGCCGCGGGCGCTGTCGGCGAGGTACATCGTGGCGCCGTCGGCCGTGAACGCCGGCCCGTTGGGCACGGTGATGCCGTCGAGGACGCGGGTCACCGTGCCGTCGTGGTCGACCCGGTACAGCGACCCCGCGTCCTCGTCGGCGTCGTAGGCCATGCTGCCCGCCCAGAACCGGCCGGCGGGGTCGGCGGCCGCGTCGTTCATGCGCAGCGGGAGCGGGGCGCCGTCCTCGGGCCGCGCCAGCCAGCTCGGCGATCCGTCGGGACCGAGCAGGCAGATGCCTGTGCCGGCGGCGGCGATCCAGCTGCCGGGCCGGCCCGCGACGGGGGCGACCGCGCCCAACGGGACGGAGAGCCGGGCCAGTTCCCTCAGCGGGGCGGCCGGCTCTTCGGGCGCGGCGAGCAGCCGGCCCGTCAGGATGTCGACCAGCACGACGCCGGAGCCGGTCCAGCGGATGCCTTCGCCGAGTTCCAGGCGGTCGGGGCCGAATGCCTCGTCGGCTACCAGGGTCTTCACGGGGCGGACTCCCCCACCACGTTCCTGAAGGCGCGGGCGCGCGCCCGCAGTTGCGTGATGCTGCCGCCGTCCGCCGCGTCGCCGGCCAGGGGCGAGCCGACGCCGACCGCGATCGCGCCGGCGGCCAGATAGGCACGCGCGGCCGCCTCGTCCACGCCGCCCACCGGCACGAGCGGCGCGTCGGGGAACGGTCCGCGCAGCGCCTTGACGTAGGCGGGGCCGCCCGCCTGCGCGGCCGGGAAGATCTTCAGGGCGGCGGCGCCGAGGCCGCGGGCGGTCACGATCTCGGTCGGTGTCATCACCCCCGCCAGGACCGGCAGGCCCAGCTCCCGTGCCGTGCGGACACCTTCGCCGAGCGCGGGGGTGACGGCGAAGTCCGCCCCCGCCCCGTGCGCGGCCCGGGCGTCGTCGGCCGTCAGGACGGTGCCAGCGCCGAGGGGGCGGTCGGGGCCCAGTGCCTGCCGGGCCCGCTCGATGACGGTGAGGGCGTCCTTGCCGGTCAGCGACACCTCGATCAGCTCGATGCCCTCGGCGGCGAGCGCCAGCACGGTGCGCAGCGCGGCGGCGGGGTCGTCCCCGCGCACGATGGCGACGAGCCGGTGGGCGGCCAGGGCCGCTCGCAGATCCATGAACAGATACTCCAATGCGTGCGGTTTCAGGGGCAGTTGCAGTCGGCCGTCACGGTGAGCCGCCAGCGGGCCTCACCGCTCGCGGGCACCTCGGCCGCGTCGCCGGGGCCCGCCTCGGCGAGGTCGAAGACGCGGCCGAGCATCGGCTCGACGCCCGTGCTGCGGTAGGGGGCGGGGTCCGGGAAGCCGCCGAGGTTGCGCCAGAGCGCGATCGACAGGGGCTGGGCGTCTTCCCCGAGGACGTCGAGGGTGAACGACAGACGGTCCTCGCCGTCGTGGACGCAGGCGCGGGAGGCCTCGACGACCGCCCCGAGCGCCGTGCCGTCGTCCGGGCCGAAACGGTCCAGGCGTACGCCCCGGGGCGCGGGCCAGCTCCCCTCCACCCACGAGCCGTTCGCCGTCGGGTAGAGGCGCGTGGCCGCCCCCTCGGGCAGCTCCACCGTCGCCCGCTCGGAGAGATCGAGCAGTGCGTGCGCCGCCCACACGAACCGGAATCCGGGGTCGGCCGACAGCACGTAGTCCACCCGGCCCCCGTCCCGCACGGCCCGGCTCAGCGCGAACCGCTCGCAGCGCACGCTCTGCGTCCCCGTCCCGTCGCCGGTCCACGCCCGGGACCAGGCGTCCCCGTGGTCGGGCGTGCCCCGCACGGTCGGCACGCACTCCTCCAGGCCGCCCGCGTCCACGAACGCGTCGCCCGGGGACACACCCCCGCGCCCCGTCGGGGGCTCCCGCCGCCACAGCCACTCGCGCCCGCCCGCGTGCAGCGAGGTCCACCGCCCGCCGTGCGCCGGGTCGGTGACGATCCGAGGCGGGCCCACGGTCACCACTCCGCGAACGAGCCGTCCGCGTGCCGCCACACCGGGTTGCGCCAGGCGTGCCCGGTGCGGTCGGCGGCGCGTACCGCGGCCTCGTCGACGGCGACGCCGAGACCCGGGGCGTCGCCGCGCGGCGCGTGCCCGTCGACGAACCGGAACGGCTCGGGGTCGACGACGTAGGAGAGCAGGTCGGCGCCCTTGTCGTAGTGGATGCCCCGGCTCTGCTCCTGGATGAGGAAGTTCGGTGTGGCGAAGGCGACCTGGAGGCTGGCCGCCAGGGCGATCGGGCCGAGCGGGCAGTGCGGGGCGATCTGGGCGCCGTAGGTCTCGGCGAGCGAGGCGATGCGGTGGACCTCGGAGATGCCGCCGGCGTGCGAGAGGTCGGGCTGGGCGACGGCCACACCGGCGGCGAGGACGGGCAGGAACTCGGAGCGGGAGTAGAGGCGTTCGCCGGTCGCCAGCGGCACGGACGAGGAGGTGACCAGGCCCGGCAGCAGACGGCTCTGCTCCGGCAGCACCGGCTCCTCCACGAACAGCGGGTGCAGCGGGGCGAGTTCGGACAGCACGCGGCGGGAGGCGGCGGCACTGAAGCGGCCGTGGAAGTCGACGGCGACGTCACGGTCCGGGCCGAGGGCCTCGCGGGCGGCGGACACCCGGGCGACGACGGCCGCGGTCTCGGCGGCGGTGGAGACCGGCGAGGTGGCTCCGGCGCCGTTCATCTTCACCGCGGTGAAGCCGGCCGCCACCTGTTCGGCTATCTGCTCGGCGAGCTCGGCCGGCTCGTCGCCACCGACCCAGGCGTAGACCCGGACCCGGTCGCGCACGGGACCGCCCAGCAGGGCGTGCACCGGGGCGCCGTACGTCTTGCCCGCGATGTCCCACAGCGCCTGGTCGAGCCCGGCGACGGCGCTGGAGAGGATCGGGCCGCCCCGGTAGAAGCCGCCCTTGGTGAGGACCTGCCAGTGGTCCTGGATACGCAGCGGGTCCTGGCCGACGAGGTACTCGGCAAGCACCTCCACCGCGGACCGGACCACCTCGGCGCGGCCCTCCACGACGGGCTCGCCCCAGCCGACCACGCCGTCGTCGGTCTCGACGCGGCAGAACAGCCAGCGCGGTGGGACCAGGAACGTCTCGATACGGGTGATCTTCACTGGGGGCGGGTGCCTTCCGTCTCGTCGTCGGCGGTGCCGATCCGGTCCAGGTCGCGCCCGGCCTGGTCGAGCAGGGCCCGCATGGCGGCCTCGGCGGCCCGCGGATCCCGCTCGCGCACGGCGTCCAGGACCGCACGGTGGGCCGGTATCGGGTCCTCGCTGTGCGGGGAGCTGTGCACGATGCGGTCGCGGTGGGCGAGGCCGGACTCGATCACCATCTCCATGCGTTCGAGGAGTTCGTTGTGGGTGGCGGTGAGCAGGGCGCGGTGGAAGGCGAGGTCGGCCTCGACGGCGTGGGCGGCCCCGGCGCCCTCCTCCCCCATCGCCGCGATCGCCGCGTCGAGGGCGACCAGGTCGGCGTTGGTGCGGCGCTCGGCGGCGAGGCGGACGGCGGCGGGCTCGATGATGGCGCGGACCTCGGCGAGGTTGCGCAGCAGCGACCGGTCGGCCTCGCCGGCCCGGCCGCCCTCGAACTGCCAGCGCAGCACGTCGGCGTCGAGCAGGTTCCAGTCGGCCCGGGAGCGGACGAAGGTGCCGCGCTTCTGGCGGGCGTCGACCATCCCCTTGGCGGCGAGCACCTTCAGCGACTCGCGCAGGGCGGTGAGGCTCACGTCCAGCTCGCTCTGCAGCGCCACCAGGTCGAGCGTGGCCCCCTCGGGGATCTCGCCGCCCAGGATGCGGCGGGCGAGGGCCTCCACGGTCTGGCCGTGCACGCCGCGGCGGGCGTAGGGCGTCATGTCGTACAGCCTTTCTTCGTCTGCTTCACGGTGGGCGCGGTCATGCCGATGCCTTCACGACGCTCCAGCCGCCGTCCACCACGAGACTCGTGCCGGTGATGTAGGACGCCTCGTCGGCGGCGAGGAAGGCGATGGCCGCGGCCACCTCCCCGGGCGTCCCGAAGCGCCGGGCGGCGGTCTCCGCGACGCTGCGCCGGCGCTCCTCCTCGGGCACCCTGTCCCAGGCCCCGGTCAGGATCGGTCCCGGTACGACGGCGTTGACCCGCACCTCGGGCCCGTACTCGACGGCGAGCTGCCCGCACAGGGATAGCAGGGCGCCCTTGGCGGCGGCGTACGCGGGATGCCCGGGGATACCGCGGTGTGCGTGCACGGAGGACGTCAGCACCACCGCGCCGCTCCGCTCCCGGAGATCGGCCAGGAGGGCCCGGACGCCGAGGAAGCTGCCGGTCAGGTTCACGTCGAGCTGGCGCTGCCAGGACGGCAGGGTCATCTCGTGGGCGGGTGTGACGTCGACGGTGAAGGCGTTGCTGACCAGGACGTCCACCGGCCCGAAGGCGCGCGCGGCGGCGGCGACCCTCGCCCAGTCCTCCTCGGCCGCGACGTCGGCGGTCACGAACCGGGCCCGCCCGCCGTCCTTGCCGATCCGCTCCGCCACCGCCGCGCCGCGCTCCTCGGCGACGTCGGCGAGCACGACGGCCGCTCCCTCACCGGCCAGACGTGCGGCGGTCGCGGCTCCGATGCCGGAGGCCGCTCCGGTGACCACGGCCGTGCGGCCGGTGAAACGGGCGCCGTGCCGTCGTACGGGCTGGTCCATCGTGGAATCCGACTCCTTCGAAAGGGCTTGCTCGAAAACATAAGGGGCTCGCTCACCGGCCGGCACGACCGGGTTCACGTGTCAGCACGACCAGGTCCGCGTCGTAGCGGGCGCTCCAGGAGAACGGGAGCCCGTGGTGGAGCAGGTGGGCCCCGCCGTACGGCGTCCCGGTCGCCGTGTCGCGGTAGCGCGCCGCCGGGTCGAGTCCCCGCAGCCGCAGCCGGTCGGGGCGGCCGGGCAGCAGCGGGGCGCCGTCCAGGCGGCCGGTGCTCAGCGCGGCGACGACCGTCCGGTCGCCCGCGTCGTACTGCACGCCGCAGGTGCTGTCCTCGGGGCCGCCGAGCAGCCGGGCCTCCCCGTGGTGGATCACGTCCCGCACCTCCTTGTACCGGGCGATCCACCGCGCGGCCTCGGTCCGCTGCTCCGGGCTCCAGGCGCGGAAGTCGGCGCCGATGCCCAGGACCCCGCACATGGCGTTGACGAAGCGGAAGGCGAGGCTGCGCGGGCGCGGGTCGAAGATGCCGGGGGCGTCGGTGACCCAGGAGCTCATGAGGTGCGGGGCGTGCGCGTGCAGGAAGCCGTGCTGGGTGGCGAGCCGGTCCAGCGGGGCGGTGTTGTCACTGGGCCAGACGACGTCGGTACGGGCGATCGTGGCGTGCTCGATCCTGCCGCCACCGCCCGCGCAGCCCTCGACGGTGACGCCGGGGTGGGTGGTGCGCAGGTGGTCGAGGACGCGCAGGTATCCGGCGACGTGTCCGGCGTCGAGGTCGAGGCGCTCGGCGGCCCCGGCGCCGGGGCGGCCGCGCTCGGTGGGCGGGCGGTTCATGTCCCACTTGAGATAGCTGATGGCGTGGGCGCCCAGCAGCCGGTCCAGCGTGCCGATCACGAAGTCCTGCACGTCCGCGCGGCCGAGGTCGAGCAGGAGCTGGTTGCGGACCAGGCGGGCGGGGCGGCCCTCGATCCGGTAGACCCACTCGGGGTGCTCGGCGTACAGCCGGCTGCCCGGGCTGACCGCCTCGGGCTCGACCCACAGGCCGAAGTCCAGGCCCAGCGCGCGGACGTCGTCGACGAACCGCCCGAAGCCGTCCGGGAACGCCGCGGGGTCGGGGTCCCAGTCGCCGAGCCCCCCGGTGTCGTCGCCGCGCCCGGTGAACCAGCCGTCGTCCACCACGAACAGCTCGGCGCCGATGCCGGCGGCCGCCTCGGCCAGTTCGAGCTGCCCGGCCGCCTCGACGTCGAAGCCGGTCGCCTCCCAGGAGTTGTAGAGCACCTTGCGCGGGCGGTGCAGCCGCTCGCCGGAGAGCCGGCGCTCGTAGCGGTGCCAGACGCGGGAGAGGCCGTCGAGCCCTTCCGGGCTGAAGGCGCAGGCCAGACGGGGGGTCACCAGGGTCTCGCCGGGGGCCAGCGGCACGGCGCCCTCGTGCGGGACGCGGCCGGCGCGCACGCGCACGCTGCCGCCCGGCTCGGCCTCCGCCGTCATGTGCCAGTTGCCGGACCACTCCAGGGCGATGCCGTACGCGGCGTCGGCGTCCCCGTCCTGCACGGCGAGCCAGGGCGCGTAGGCGTGTCCGGGCGCGCCCTGCCGGCTGCCGATGCCGAACGTGCCGCGGGACAGGTCGAGTCGGGTGCGCCGGAACTCCTGCGACCACTGGCCGGAGAGGTAGGTGAGCCGAGCGGCCTCCCCGGTGACGGGGACGGTCACCGCGGCCGAGTCGAACCGCTCCAGCCGCAGTTCCTCCGGGCCGGCGGTGTGCTCCGTCCAGCGGAGGACCACGTCCGTGTCCGGCACGGTCTCGTAGCACAGGACCGTACGGAGGCCGAGCAGGCGGTCGGCGAAGGCCAGGCGCAGGGTGCCCTCGCCCTCCTCCGCGCCGTCGAACTCCCACCACACGCCCCGCTCCTGGCCCGGTCGCGCCGCCACCAGGTCGGCGCCGGCGAACGGCCGCAGCCCGTGGGGCAGGTACTCGGCCGGGGCCGCGTCGGCGGGTGTGACGAAGTGGGTGCGGTGCGACCAGTCCAGCGCGGAGGGGCCGTCCTCGACGCCGAGCGGGCCCCAGGCGTCGAGCTCGGCCCACGGGCCGTCCGGGGACAGGCGCACGGTGTAGCTGGTGTGCCCGGTGCGCAGGGTCCAGCGCCGGTGGGTCACTTGACGGCTCCCAGGTTGAGGCCGGCCACGAAGTGCCGCTGGAAGCGCAGGAAGACGGCGACCGTCGGGGCGGCGGCGATGACGGAGCCGGCGGCGATCACGTTCCACATCGACACGTACTGGCCCTGGAGCCCGATGAGCGCGGCGGTGATCGGCATCTTGGTGTCGCTGCGCAGGACGGTGATCGCCCACAGCAGGTCGTTGAAGATCCAGGTGAAGGACAGGGCGCTCAGCGCGGCCAAGGCGGGGCGGGTCAGCGGCAGGATGATCCGCCAGAAGATCTGCCAGGGTCCGGCGCCGTCGACGACCGCGGCCTGCTGGATCTCGGCCGGGATGGACCGCATGAAGCCGTGCAGGACGAAGACGTAGAAGCCGACGCCGAAGCCGATCTGCACGCCGATCAGCGCGGGCAGGGTGTCGTAGACGCCCATCATCTCGCTGAGCTTGGAGACCGGGATCAGCAGGATCTGGGGCGGGAGCAGGTTGCCGCCGAGCATGAGCAGCAGCAGCGCGCGGCGGAAGGGGAGTGCGTAGCGGCTGAGGGCGAACGCGGCCATCGCGGCGAGGGCGAGCGTGATCAGGACGCAGGGCACGGTCACGATCAGGCTGTTGATCAGGGCGCGCTGCTGGCCGCCGTCGGACCACGCCCGACCGAAGTTGGACAGGGTGAAGGAGTGCGGCCGGCTGCCCAGGCCGTGGGCGGCGATGTCGTCGAAGGAGCGCAGGCTGGTCACGAGGACCAGGGCGATGGGCAGCAGCCACAGGACGGCCAGGGCGCCCGCGCCGAGGTGGAATCCGGCCGTCGTGGCCCGCTTACGGCGCACCGCCGTGGAGTTGGCGGACATCAGTCGGCCTCCCGGAAGGCGCGGACGAGGTAGGAGGCGATGACACCGAAGGCCAGCACGAAGATGACGACGGCGAGGGCGGAGCCGTAGCCCAGGCGCAGGGACTGGAAGGCGGTCGAGTACATGTAGGTGCTCAGCAGCTCGGACGAGTGGTAGGGGCCGCCGCGGGTCAGGGACCACACGACGTCGAAGGAGCGCAGCGAGTCGATGATGATGACCGACAGAACGACCGCGTTGACGCTGTGCAGTTGGGGCAGGGTGACGTGGCGGAAGCGCTGCCAGGCGCTCGCGCCGTCGACCTTCGCGGCCTCGTAGAGCGCCGGGTCGATGCCCTTGAGCCCGGCCAGGTACAGGACCATGACGTAGCCGATCTGCCGCCACAGCGCGGGCACGATCACCGCGTACAGGGCGGTGTCCTGGTCGGCGAGCCAGGGGTGCCGGAGGCCGCCGAAGCCGACCGCGTCCAGCAGGCGGTCGAGGACGCCGTCGGGCTGGTAGATCGCCTGCCAGACCAGGGCCGTCGCGACCAGGGAGAAGACGACGGGCAGGAACAGCGCGGCGCGGTAGAAGCCGACGCCCCGCCGCTCCTGCTGGAGCAGCAGGGCGGCGGCGAGCCCGAGCACGGCGGACAGGCCGCCGAAGACGACCAGCCACAGCACGGTGTGGCCGGCCGCGCTGCGGAAGACGTCGTCGTGGGCCATCTCCCGGAAGTTGTCCAGGCCGACGAACCGTGGCGCCGAGACGCCGTCCCACCTGGTGAGGGCGAGGTAGAAGCCCTGCAGCGCGGGCCAGAAGACCCACACGGACTCGGCGAGCAGCGGGACCAGGACGAAGGCGAGGACGAGGGGCGGGGTGCGCCGGGAGCCCCGGGCCCGCCTGCCGCCCGCGGGCGCGCGGGCCGGGGACTTCCGTTCGGGTGCGGTCAGGACGGCCATCTCAGGCGTTCCAGATCTTCTCGGCGTCGCGCTGCCAGTCGGTCAGGATGGAGCCGATCGACTTGGGCCTGGCCAGGAACTTGGTCAGCGCGGTGTCCGCGGTGGGCTGGAGCGCGTCGCTGGAGTCGCGGTTGAAGAACTGGGTGATCTCGGCGGCCGAGTCGACGTGCTCGCGGCCCTTCTTCACCAGTGCGGTCCCGGCGTCCTTCGCGTCGGGGTTGCAGGGCAGGACGGTGCCGGAGGACCCCTTGATGTAGGTCTCCTGGGCCTCCGCGGTGGCGAGGTAGCGCATCAGGTCGTAGACCTGCTCGCGACGGCCGGTGCGGGCGCTGGCGAAGTAGCCGTCCACGGGGGCCTCCTCGGCGAGGGGGACCTTGGCGTCGATGACCGGGAAGCGGAAGAAGTCGATGTCGTCCAGGGCGTTCTTGGGCGCGGCGTCGGCGAAGAAGGTGCCGATGAGCATCATGCCGGTCTTGCCGTTGAGCAGGGCGGTCGTGGCGTCCTGGAAGGGGATGGCGACGCCGTTCGGGTCGAAGTAGGGATGCGCCTCCTGCCAGCGGTCGAAGACCCTGCGCACCTCGGGGTCGTCGAACCGGTGCTTCCCGGCGAGGAGTTCGCGGTGGTACCGGGCGCCGTTGATCCGTATGTCGAGGTAGTCGAACCAGGCCGACGCCACCCAGGGCGTGTTGCCGCCGGCGCCGAGCCCGATCGGCGCGATGCCCTTGCTCTTGAGCTTGTCGCACAGGCCGAGGAAGTCGTCCCAGCTCTTGGGGAGTTCGCGCACGCCCCACTTGGCGAAGTGGGACTTCCGGTAGAACATGCCCCACCAGTAGTAGGTGGCGGGCACGAAGACCTTCTTGCCCGAACTGGCGGTGCACAGACGGTTCTGCGCCGTGGAGTAGCGCTTGAGGTCGGGCGAGGAGTCCCACACCTCGTCGAGGTCGAGCAGCAGGTTCTTCCTGGCGTACGCGTCCGCCACCGAGCCGGGGTACCAGGTGTAGACGTCCGGCGGGTTGGCCGAGGTGAGGTACGTGGGCAGCTGGGTGCGGAAGGTCTCGGCGGCGACCGTGTTGAGACTCGCCCTGCCGGAGCCCTTCTTGGCGTAGGCCGCGACGATGTCCTGCATCGCGGCCTTGGCCTGCGGGGCGGAGAGGTTGGACTGGAGGGTCACATCTCCCTCGGAGGACGTCTTGCCCGAGGAGGTCGAGGTGACGCAGCCGCTGAGCAGTGCCGCCGTCCCGGCGGCTCCGAGTCCGGCCAGGACCCGGCGGCGGCTGGGCTGAAGGTTGGTCATGTCGGATTCCTCATTTACGTGAACTGGATGCGGTGCAGGTAGCCGTCGACTCCGCGGAAGACCGCGTCCACGGCTCCGTCCGCTCCGGCGACCGCGCCGAGCGAGCCGTCGAAGGCCGCGCTCGGGAACTCCTGGTGCTTGCTCCACCCCTGCCAGGCGCCGTCGGCGTACCGCTGCTGCCAGAGGGTGTAGTCGGCGGCCCGCGCGTACAGCAGCACCGTGTCCCCGGTGGCGACCAGGGTCGGGCTGCCGCTGACGGTCCCGCCGAGCGAACTCCACGGCGACCACTGGCCCGACGCGTCCCGCGTCCGGGTCCAGATGTCGTCCGCGGCCGTGCGCACGGCGACATGCACGCGGCCCGCGGCGTCGACGGCGGCGGACGGACGGCCGTAGGTCTGCCTGCCGCCCGGCAGCCCGAGCGAGGTCCAGCCGCCCGCCGGGCCGCGCCGGACGACCGAGCCGTCGGCGCCGCGCGCGAACAGCGTCCAGTGCGCCGGGCCGGAGAAGGCCACCGAGGGCGCGTCGGTCAGCTGCCCGCCCAGGCTCTGCCACGGGCCCCAGCGGCCGTGGTCGTACACCCGCCGGTAGGCGCGGTCGTCGGTGCCGCGCACGAACACGTCGACACGGCCGCCGGCGGAGGCGTAGGCGGCGGGCTGGCCGAGGATCCTGTGGTGCACGGGCCCGCCCAGGCGGCGGGCCCGTGCGCCGTCGGTGCGCTGGACGAGCGCGCCGTCCGGCCCCCGGAAGAACGTGGTCAGCCCGGATCCGTCGCGCACCACGGCCGGGCTCGCGGACGTCCGTTCGCCGAGGCTCGTGCCGGGCACGGCGTCCGCGCCGGTCAGCTTCAGGAACGCGGTGCCGTGCGCGGGGACCTCGACGGTGTACGAGCTGGCGTGCGTGCCCCGGTCGGCGCGTGCCCGCAGGTCGCGGACCCGCACCCGGCCGCCGAGGCCGACGTCGGCGAAGCGCACGGTCCGCTCGGCCGCCCGGTCGGACCGGTTGAGCAGGACGACCGCCCGCCGGCCGTGTCCCTGCAGGACCTTGCTGTAGACGTCGCCGGTCGCGTCGGTGGCCACCCGTACGCCCTGGACGGCGAGCGGGTCCTGGTCGACCGCGATGATCTCCGGGTTGCGCAGCGTCCTCAGCATCTCGTCGGAGAGGGTGCGCGGATCGGAGCCGAGCATCAGCGGCGAGCCCATCTCGGCCCACATCACGAACTGGCTGGTGGACTCCTCCCGCGTCAGCTCGTACGTCCCGTCGGTCATCCTCCGCATCGGGATGAGGTAGTCGGGGTCGTTGTAGTGGCCGGGGCCCTGGGCCTCCGGGTGCCAGGCGTTGGCGTCCATGTTGCGCAGGATGTTGGGCCACTGGCCGGGACTCGGGGTGCCCCAGGCGATGTCGGTGCCGGTGCGCCAGGAGTCGGCGGTCGTCGGGCCGTAGACGTAGGTGTTGTGCGCGTCCTGCTCGGGGGTGTGCGGCAGCCCCCAGTCGTCGGTGAGCGGGTTGCACAGGTTCAGCAGCATCTTGCGGCCGGACTTGGCGACGGCGTCGCTGAACTCCTTGAACGCGGGCCCCGGATCGAGCTGGGCGCCGATGCCGCACAGGAAGTCGACCTTGATCGCGTCGACCTTCCAGTCGGCGAACTGCCGCGCGTCCTGGTCGTAGTGGCCGCGGCTGCCCAGCCCGCAGCTCTTGCCGCCGTCGTAGGTGCCCGCGTCGGTGTAGATGCCGACCCGCAGCCCTCGCTCGTGCAAAGCGGAGACCAGCGCCGGGATGCCGGAGGGGAATCGCTCCGGGTTGGCGGTCAACCGGCCCTGTGCGTCACGGGGGTTGTCGGCCTGCCAGCCGCCGTCGAGCCACACGATGTCGTAGCCGGCGTCGCGCAGACCGCTGTCCACCAGTGTGTCGGCGACGGCGCGCACCTCCTTCTCGGTGGGTGCGCCAAGACCGTAGTAGGTGTTCCAGCCCATGTAGGGCCGGGGCGCGAGACCGCTGTCGTAGTAGGCGGGAGCGCCCTGGTCGACGGCGCTCTGCGCGGTGGCCGTGGGGACGGCGGTCACGGTGAGAACGGTCGCGATGGCGGCGGTCGCCGCCAGTCCTTGCAGGGGTGAAGTCGTCACGGCGAAGACTGTGGCCCGTGGCCGGAATCCTGTCAATATTAATTCCTAATTTATTCAAACAAGCCGATGGAGCGCGTCGCGGGCCTTGACACCACCCAGGCCCGGGTGCACTGTTTGGCAACGTTGTCAGAGGTCAATGTCCCTGATCGGAGCCGCAGTTCATGTCGGACCAGTCCTTCAGACCGTCGCGTCGCACCCTGCTCTCCACCGGGTCCACGCTCCTCGCGGGTTTCGGCCTCGGCACGGCCTTCCCCGCCGACGCCCTCGCGTCCGTTTCCGGCCGGCCGGCCCGGCCCGGCGAACTCGCCGCCTACCGCCCGGTCGCGGTGTCCTCCACGGACTACGCGCCCACTCCCGCCGAGTTCGCGGTGGACGGCGTCCCCCGGGCGGGCGTACGCGGCACCGGCTGGCGCGCGGCGGCCGGCGACCCGCAGTGGATCTCCGTCGACCTCCAGGCGCAGTGCGAGGTCACCTCCGTCCACCTCACCTTCGAGGCGACCTCGGACGACCCGCCCTACGTCGACGCGCCCGGCGGCAACCCGCGCAACGACACCACGGGGCAGGAGATCCTCTCCAGCTGCGCGGTGGAGTACGTCGTCGAGACCTCGCGCGACCACACGACGTGGACCGAGGTCCACCGGACCGACTCGGGCCAGGGCGGGGCGGTGGAGATCGAGCTGGCGAAGCCGGTCACCGCACGCTGGGTCCGGATGACCGTGCACAAGCGCTCCAACGCGAACCCGCTGGGCCTCAACGGCTTCCAGGTGTACGGCACGTGCCGCGGCGGCCGCCCGCACGTCACCGGCTGGACCGACTGGGGCACCCACCACCGCACTCCCCCGGCCCTGAAGGTCGCCGCCGACGGCACCGTGCCGCTGGAGTCCGGCTGGGACCTGACCATGGACGACTGGGCCGGCGCGGACGGCGCCGCGCTCTCCGGGCCGTCGGCGGTTACCAGCCGGTGGCTGCCCGCGACCGTGCCCGGCACCGTGCTGACCTCGCTCGTGGACCAGGGCAAGCTCCCCGACCCGGTGGCCGGCCTCAACAACCTCCACGTCCCGGAGGCCCTCTCGCGTCACTCCTGGTGGTACCGGCGCGCCTTCGGCCTGCCCAAGGGCCTGCGCACCGGCGCCGGGCGCCACCTCTGGCTGGAGTTCGACGGGGTCAACCACAAGGCCGAGGTGTGGCTGAACGGCAGCCAGGTCGGCGACGTGACCTTCCCGTTCGCCCGCGCCGCCTTCGACGTGACGAGCCTGATCGGCGACGTCGACGGCGGCGACGGTCCCGGCGGCAAGGGGGAGCACGCGCTGGCCGTGCGGATCTCGCCGATGCCGTTCCCGGGCAGCCCGGGTGACAAGGGACCGGCGGGCCTGTCCTGGGTGGACGCCGGTGCGAACATGATGAACCGCAACTCGCCCACGTATCTGGCCTCTTCGGGCTGGGACTGGATGCCCGCCGTGCGCGACCGCGCGGCCGGCATCTGGAACCACGTCCGGCTGCGCTCCACGGGTGCCGCGGTCCTCGGCGACCCCCGGGTCGACACCCGGCTGCCCGACCTGCCGGGCACCACCACCGCCGAGCTGACGATCCTCGTCCCGGTGCGCAACGCCGACGCCGACGACCGGCGTGTCACCGTCTCCGCGGCCTTCGGCGGCATCCGCCTGAGCCGGACCGTCACGGTCCCCGGCGGCAAGACGGCGGACGTCACCTTCGCACCCGCCGATCACCCACAACTGCGCCTGAGAAACCCGAAGCTGTGGTGGCCCAACGGCTACGGCGACCCCGCCCTGCACGACCTCACCCTCACCGCCACGGTCGACGGCGCGGAGAGCGACCGGCGCACCACCCGGTTCGGGATACGCCAGTTCGGCTACGAGTGGGACGTGCCGCTCACCTTCCAGTCCGGCAGCGACGCGTACGCGCAGACGGTGACCTTCACCCGCCGTACCGCCCGTCACGTCCGCATCATGTGCCGTACCAGGGCGACCAGTTGGGGCTCGTCCATGTGGGCCCTGAAGGTGGCCGACAGCTCCGCGCCCGACACGGACCTCGCCCTGCACAAGGACGCCACCGCCTCCTCCGTCGACGACCCGGGGAACAAGGCCGCCAACGCCACCGACGGCGACGACGGCACGCGCTGGTCCTCGGCGTACGAGGACGACCAGTGGATCCGGGTCGACCTGGGGGCGTCCGTCTCCTTCGACCGCGTGGTCATCACCTGGGAGCAGGCCTACGCCCGCACCTTCACCGTCCAGGTCTCCGACGACGGCGACAACTGGACGGACGCGGCGGACGTCGACAACACGGCGGTCCCGCTGCCGTTCCGCAGCAGCGGCTCGGCGGCCCTGCAGACCGTGGACTTCACCGCGCGGACGGCCCGGCACCTGCGGGTCTTCTGCCACCAGCGGGCCACGAGCTGGGGGGCGTCGATGTGGAGCCTGTCGGTCCTGGACAGCTCCGCCCCCGGCAAGGATCTCGCCCTGCACCGGCAGGCCACGGCGTCGTCGGCCGACGAGGACGACCACGAAGCGGGCAACGCCACCGACGGCGACCCCGACTCCCGCTGGTCCTCCTCCTTCGAGGACGACCAGTGGATCCAGGTCGACCTCGGCTCACCGGTGACGTTCGACCGCGTGGCGATCCTGTGGGAGACGGCGTACGCGAGGACGTACACCGTCCAGGTCTCCGACGACGGCGAGACCTGGACGGACGTGAAGTCCGTCGACAACGACACCGTCCCGCTGAAGATCAGCGTCAACGGTGTGCGGGTCTTCTGCCGCGGCGGCAACTGGGGCTGGGACGAACTGCTGCGCCGCATGCCGGCCTCCCGCACGGACACCGCGGTGCGGATGCACCGGGACATGAACTTCACCATGATCCGCAACTGGGTGGGCAGCGCCGACCGCGAGGAGTTCTACGCCAGTTGCGACGAGCACGGGCTGCTGGTGTGGAACGACTTCCCCAACGCCTGGGGCATGGACCCGCCGGACCACAAGAGCTTCCTGGACCTGGCCGAGGACACGGTGCGCCGCTACCGCATCCATCCGAGCGTCGTCGTGTGGTGCGGCGCCAACGAGGGCAACCCGCCCGGGCCGGTCGACGACGGCATGCGGGCCGCGGTGCGCGGCCAGGCACCGGACGTGCTCTACCAGAACAACTCGGCGGGCGGGATCGTCTCGGGCGGCGGCCCCTACGGCTGGGTGGAGCCGGAGCGCTACAACTCCCCCGCCACGTACGGCAGCGGCAGTTTCGGGTTCCACACCGAGATCGGCATGCCGGTCGTACCCACCGCGGACTCGATGCGCGGTCTGGTCGGCGACGGGCCCGAATGGCCGATCGGCGGCGCCTGGTACTACCACGACTGGAGCACCAAGGGGAACCAGGCCCCGCAGAACTACCGCGCCGCCATCGAGAGCCGGCTCGGCACGGCCGAGGACCTCGACGACTTCTGCCGCAAGGCGCAGTTCGTCAACTACGAGAACCACCGCGCCATGTTCGAGGCCTGGAACGCCCACCTGTGGCACGACGCGAGCGGGCTGATGCTGTGGATGTCCCACCCGGCCTGGTACAGCACGGTGTGGCAGACGTACGACTACGACTTCGACGTCAACGGCGCCTACTACGGGGCCCGCAAGGCCGGTGAGCCCGTCCATGTGCAACTGGGCGCCGAGGACGGCCGGGTGATCGCCGTCAACCACACCCCCGGCTCGATCGAGGGCGCCACGGTCTCCGCCCGCCGCTACGACCTGGCGGGCCGTGCGCTCGGTGCCGAGCGGCGCGCCTCCGTCGACGTGGCCCCCTCGTCGACGGCGGACGCGTTCACCCTGGACGGCGGGGACGGCCTGCCGGCGCTCCACCTGCTGCGCCTGCGGCTGACGGACGCGCACGGCGGACTGCTCTCCGAGAACACCTACTGGCGCTACGGCAAGCCCGGGGACATGCGGGCGCTGAGCTCCCTCGCCCCGTCGCGGGTGTCCGTCGACACCACCGGGAGGCGCCGCACGGGCCCGCGCCGCGAGCTCACGGCGCGGCTGCGCAACCGCGGTTCCTCGGTGGCGGCGATGGTCCGCGTCTCCCTCGTCGACGCGAGGGGGCACCGGGTGCTGCCCGCCCTGTACAGCGACAACTACCTGTGGCTGCTGCCCGGCGAGTCCCGCACGCTGACGGTGTCGTGGCCGGCCGAGGCGGCGGCGGCCGCGACGCTGCGGGTGGAGCCGTACAACACCCGCTGACAACACCCGCTGAGCGGGTCGGGCGGCGTCCGCCGCCTCCGGCAGCGACCCGATCTGCCGCCGGGCCGGTGCAACCCTCTCGCAACCTTGCCCGTGCTGCTGTGGTGGCATGGCTGAGGAGAGCTCGCAGTACGAGGAGATCCCGCGCGTCGAACTCACGCCCGCGGCCGCCGATCTGGTGCGGCATCTGCGTGCCACCCATGGTCCGCTGATGTTCCACCAGTCCGGCGGCTGCTGCGACGGCAGCGCCCCCATGTGCTACCCGGAGGGCGAGTTCCGCACCGGGGGCTCGGACGTGCTGCTGGCGGAACTGCGGGTCGAGGGGGTGGTGGAGCCGGTGACGTTCTGGATGTCGCGCAGCCAGTACGAGGTGTGGAGCCATACCCGGCTGATCGTGGACGTCGTGGCGGGCCGTGGCAGCGGCTTCTCGCTGGAAGCACCCGAGGGGGTGCGTTTTCTCACCCGTTCTCGCGTCGTCGACGCGTAGCCGTCCCCCGGACCGCCCCGGTCTGCTGCACTTCCCCTGAGACACCCGTCGGTTGACGAACCCTCAGGGGGCACTGTGACGCATCGTCAGAGACGTTCCGCAGCAGTCAGGTCGGACGGACCGGTTCGGAGGCCGGCGAGATCCGCGCTGACGTTTCTCACGGCATTCGGCGCGCTGGCCGGTGCGGCCCTGGTGGGGGCGGCACCGGCCGGCGCCGTGCAGCGCTCCACCCCGCTCGCGCCGGGGGTCACCTACCGGCAGTTCGACATCCAGGGCGCCAAGGGCCCGGTCCACGCCCATGTGGTCACCGTCGACCTGCGCGACAGGCACGTACGGCTCGGCCTGCTCCACCCGGGGGCGGTGGCCGCGCGGGCACCCGTGTCCCGAATGGCCGACGCCCAGGGCGCCGTCGCGGGCGTCAACGGCGACTTCTTCGACATCACCGAGACCCAGCACCCGGGCGTGGAGGCGACGGGCTCGACCGACGGCCCGGCGATCACGCACGGGCACGTGCTCAAGGCCGCGGTGCCCGACGGGCAGCGCTTCGGGCCCGCGCTGCCGCCCGGCACCAGCACCCGGGACGTCCTCGGCGTGGGCGTGGACCGGCGGGCCCGCCTCGACGACATGACCCTCACCGGGTCGATCCGCACGTCCGCGGGACGGCTGCCGCTCGGCGGGTTCAACCAGTACGCGCTGCCGGAGGGTTCGATCGGCGCCTTCACCTCCGACTGGGGCAGCGTCTCCCGCCTCCGCGCCACCTGCGGCACGGACACCGACCGGGCGGCCCCCTGCAGTACGGACACGTATGAGGTGACGGTCCGCGGCGGCCGGGTCGTCGCCGCGTCCGACAGCCCCGGCACGGGCGCCGTCCCGAGGGGCACCACGGTCCTCGTCGGCCGGGAGGCGGGCGCGCAGCGGCTGCGGAAGCTCTGGGCGGGCGAGCCGGTGAAGGTCGCGCACGCGCTGGTCGCCGCCCGCTCCCGCATCCCGTACAGCTTCGCGCTCGGCGGCTATCCGGTGCTGCGGGGCGGGAAGCCGGGGGCCGGGCTGGACGACGCGACCGCGGCGGTGCGCACCGCCGTCGGCATCGCGGCGGGCGGCAGGCGTGTGTTCCTGTTCGCGCTGGACGGCGCGCCCGAGTACCGCAAGGGCCTCACGATCGCCGAAGTGGCCGCCGCCATGCGGGCGCTGGGCTCGGTCGACGCCTTCAGCCTGGACGGCGGCGGGTCGACGACGCTGGTCGCCCGCGCCCCCGGGGCGAGCTCGGCGACCGTGCGCAACCACCCGTCCGGGGGCGCGGAACGTCCGGTCCCCAACGGCATCGGGGTGTTCAGCGGCCCGTGATCCTCACGGCCGCAGACTGCCGACGATCTCCGCCGTCGCCGTGACGCCGCTGCGGATGGTGGGCGCGATGCTCGTGCTCGCGAGACAGAAGCCGAGCAGCGCGCACACCAGCGCGTGGGAGAACTTCAGCCCTCCGCCGCGCACGAAGATCACCGCAAGGATGGTCAGCAGCAGCACCACAGAGAGGGAAATCGTCATCGTCGGCCTCCTCCGCCACGCCGCCGGGTCCGGTGCACGGCGTTCGACCGTCAGTGTGGCGCGGCGGAGGGTTCGTCGGGACGGCTGGGCCGTCGTCCGAACGGGTGGTGTCCGGACCGATCCTCAGGCCGCCCGGTGGGCGTCCAGGAACGCCTCGAGTCCGGCCAGGTCGTCGGTGTTGAGGTAGTCGACGCCGGCCGCGAGGAGTTCGGCCCACAGGGCGTCCCGGGCGGGACCCGCCAGGTCGGGCGTGTTCCAGAAGCGCACCTTCTGCCCGCGCCGATGCGCCTGGCCGACGATGCTTCGCAGCGTGTGCCGCTCGGCGTCGGGGAACGCCCCCTCGCCCAGCCAGGTGAAGTGGAGCTGCCAGTTGTCGCTGATCAGCGGGACGAAGGAGGCGGGCGCGGTGGTGCCGAGGTCGGTGAGCCGGCCGTCGTAGAAGGCGCGCCGTACGGTCTGGGCCTCCATCGGCGTACGGGCGGCGCGGTCGCCGGAGATCACGTTGGTGACCGCGCCGGGGTACACCCGCCCGTGGGCGTACGTGGTGAACAGGTGCCGGTGGCGACGGAGATGGCGGTCGAGTTCGAGATACGTCGACGCGCCCTCGGTCTTGATGTCGATCAGCAGCTGCAGGGACCCGCGGTGACCGCGGTACACGGAACCGTGGTTGGCCTCGACGATCCTGGCCAGCGGGTCGAGGTAGAGCGACTCCAGGGTGCGGGTGGGGTCCAGGTCGTCCGGGGTGTGCCCGATCAGCAGCTGGTCGCCGACGAGGAAGATGTCTGCCTCGACGCTGCCGAAGCGGTGGTCGAGGGCGTCGAGGAGGGGGTGCGGGTGCTCGTAGTCGTTGTGGGCGTGGGCGCGCCACAGCGGGCGGGGCCGGTGCCTGTTCCCCTCGGCGAACGCGCTGCCGGCGGGCGGGGCGAGTACGGCGGCGAGTGCGGCACCGAACGTGCCGAGGGCTCTGCGGCGGGTGGTGAGGGCCATGGTGTGCCTCCCTGTGGGGCGGGTCGGAACCACAGGGAGTATGGGGCGGATCACCCCTCAACGAACCTGTACACGGCAGGAGTTGGCCGGACGGCCGCCCCTTGTTCACTCCTTCCGCGCAGCCGCACGCAAAAGCCCGCCCCAGGTGGGGCGGGCTTCACGGGCAGGCGGTCAGGGGGCTTGCAGACCGACGAGTTCGGCCACGGCGGACCGGTGGGCGCCGGCCGATCCGTAGGCGATCGAATCGGCCTTGGCCCGCTTGAGGTAGAGGTGGACCGGGTGCTCCCATGTCATGCCGATACCGGCGTGCAGCTGGAGCGCCTCCTCGGCGGCGTGCACGGCGACCGGTGCCGCGTAGGCCTGCGCGACGGCGACCGCGACGTCGACGTCCTCGCCGGTGGCGAGTGCGTCCGCCGCGTTGCGGGCGGCGGCGCGCAGGTGGACGGTCTCCAGCCACAGCTGGGCGAGCCGGTGCTTGAGCGCCTGGAAGCCGCCGACCGGCCGGTTGAACTGCTTGCGCTCCTTCAGATAGCGCACGGTCTCCGTCAGCGCCCAGTCGGCGAGGCCGAGTTGCTCGGAGGCCAGCAGCCCGGCGCCGGCCCGCAGGGCACGGCGGACGGCGGGCTCGGCGGCACCGAGCCGGCGTGCCCGGGCCCCGTCGAGGGTGACGGTCGCCAGCGGCCGGGTGAGGTCGAGGGACGCCTGCGGAGTGACGGTGGCGTCGGAGGCGTCCACCGCGTACAGCCCGCCGTCCTCGGCCGGCACCAGCAGCACGTCCGCGGCGGCCGCGTCCGCGATGCCTCTCAACTCCCCGTGCAGGGCGCCGCCGTCCAGCCGTACGGAGTGGAAGGCGGTCCCGGGGGCGCGGTGCAGGCCGACCGCGAGCACACCGACGGCGCGGCCGGAGGCCAGCCGCTCCAGCAGCTCCTGGTCCCCGCACTCCAGCAGGGCCTCGGTGGCCACGACGGCGCTGGAGAGGTAGGGCACGGGAGCGACCGCACGCCCCAGCTCCTCCAGGACCACGGCGGCTTCGCGGTGGGTGGCGCCCTGGCCGCCCTGTGCCTCGGGCACCAGCAGGCCGGCCAGGCCCATGCCGTCGGTGAGCGCCTTCCAGGCCGCGAGGTCGTGCGGGGCGCCGGACTCGGTGCGCGCGATGACGCCGGGCGCGTCGCAGTGGTCGGCGAGCAGGTCCCGTACGGCGGCCCGCAGCGCCTCCTCCTCTTCCGAGTACAGCAGGTCGGGCGGTGTGCTCATCGGGCGAGGTCCTTCCAGGCGACGTCCTTGTCGGTGCGCGGCTCGGCGGGCAGGCCCAGAACGCGTTCGGCGACGATGTTCAGCAGGATCTCGCTGGTCCCGCCCTCGATGCTGTTGCCCTTGGCGCGCAGGTAGCGGTAGCCGGCCTCGCGCCCGGTGAAGTCCACCAGTTCGGGGCGGCGCAGCGTCCAGTCGTCGTACAGCAGGCCCTCCTCGCCGAGGAGTTCGACCTCCAGGCCGCTGATCTCCTGGTTGAGGCGGGCGAAGGCGAGCTTCATGCCGGCCCCCTCCGGGCCGGGCTGCCCGGCGACGAGCTGCTGACGCAGGCGTTCACCGGTGAGCCGGGCGACCTCGGCCTCGACCCACAGCTTCAGCAGCCGCTGGTGCAGGTCGTGGGTGCGCAGTTCGGGGCGTTCGCGCCAGGTCCCGGCGACCGGCCCGATCATGCCGCCCTCACGGGGCAGCCGCATGCCGCCGATGGCGACGCGCTCGTTGTTGAGGGTGGTCTGCGCGACCCGCCAGCCGTCGCCGACCTCGCCGAGACGGCGGGCGTCGGGGATGCGCACGTCGGTCAGGAAGACCTCGTTGAACTCGGCCTCGCCGGTGATCTGGCGCAGCGGACGGACCTCGACGCCGGGGTCGGTCATGTCGCAGACGAAGTAGGTGATGCCCGCGTGCTTGGGCACGTCCGGGTCGGTGCGGGCGATCAGGATGGCCCAGCGGGCGTTGTGCGCGCCGGACGTCCACACCTTCTGCCCGTTGACGATCCACTTGTCGCCGTCCCGGACCGCCCGGGTGCCGAGCGCCGCCAGGTCGGAGCCGGCGCCCGGCTCGCTGAAGAGCTGGCACCAGACCTCCTCGCCGGTCCACAGCGGCCGCAGATAGCGCCGCTTCTGCTCCTCGGTGCCGTACTTGAGGATGGTCGGGGCGGCCATGCCGAGCCCGATGCCGTTGCGCCGCGGGTCGTTGTCGGGGGCGCCGGCGGCCTCCAGTTCCGCGTCCACGACGGCCTGCAGGGAGCGGGGCGCGTCGAGTCCGCCGAGCCCCTCGGGGTAGTGCACCCAGGACAGCCCGGCGTCGAAGCGGGCCCTGAGGAAGTCGAGGCGGTCGGTCGTGGCCGGTGGATGCGCGGCCAGCAACTCGGCCGTACGGCGGGTGAGGTCGGCTGCGTCGGTCATACCGCGGCTCCGTTCGCGAGGGACGGTACGACCGCCACCCGGCCGGTGGTCACCCCGTCGCCGACGCGCTGCACCGCGGCCGCGGCACCGTCCAGCGGTACCCGCTCGCTGACCAGCGGCTTGATCGCGCCGCGGGCGGCCAGCTCGGTGAGCTGCTCGTGGCAGCGCAGGATCAGCTTGGGGTTCTTGGTGCCGTACAGGCCCCAGTGCAGGCCGAGGATCGAGTAGTTCTTCACCAGGGCGTGGTTGAGCCCCGGGCTGGGGATCGTGCCGCTGGCGAAGCCGACGACCACGATCCGGCCCTCGAAGGCGACGACCTTGGTGGACTGGGTGTAGGCCTCGCCGCCCACCGGGTCGTAGATCACGTCCGCGCCCCGGCCGCCGGTCGCCTCCTTCACGGCGGTGACGACGTCCTCGCTCCTGCGGTCGATCACCACGTCGCAGCCCAGTTCGCGGGCGACCGCCGCCTTGTCGGCCCCGCCGACGACACCGACGACCGTGGCCCCGGCCGCCTTGCCGAGCTGCACGGCCGCGCTGCCGACCCCTCCTGCGGCGGCGTGCACCAGCAGCGTCTCGCCGGCCTCCAGGCGGGCGCGGCGGTGCAGACCGAACCAGCCCGTCTGGTAGCCGATGTGCAGGGCCGCGGCCTCGGCGTCGTCCAGCGACTCCGGCGCGGGCAGCAGGGCGGCGGCGTCCGCGACGGCGTACTCGGCGAAACCGCCGTGGGGCAGCGCGGGGTTGGCGAGCACGCGGCGGCCGTCCTCGGTCTCGCCGCAGATCTCCACGCCCGGCGTGAACGGCAGCGGCGGGCGCACCTGGTAGTGGCCGCGGCACATCAGCACGTCCGGGAAGTTGATGTTCGCGGCTCGCACCTTCAGCAGCACCTGGCCGTCGCCGGGCGTGGGCCGCTCCACCTCCTCGAGCCGCATCACCTCGCTCGGCTCGCCGTTCTCGTGCACTTGCCATGCCTGCATGCGGTGCCTCCACGGGACTGCTTCGTCTGACCGGAGTCTGACCGGGTCCCTCGCATACTAAGCGGTCGCTTGTCGCGGAGGGAACAGCCGACGTCAGCCGTTTTCGCCACCCTTGCGCCGCGGCCGCGCCCGCACGTGCATCCGCTCGCCCTGCGGCCCGAACAGGCTCAGGAACTCCACCGGGCCCTCCCCCGTCGAGCCGAACCAGTGCGGCACCCGCGTGTCGAACTCGGCCGCCTCCCCCGCCGTGAGCACGACGTCGTGGTCGCCCAGCACCAGCCGCAGCCTCCCGGAGAGCACGTACAGCCACTCGTAGCCCTCGTGCGTCCGCGGCTCCGGCTCCGGCTTCCGCTGCGGCTCCAGCACCTTGAACGCCTGCAGGCCGCCGGGCTGACGGGTCAGCGGCCAGTGTGTGCGGCCGAAGTGGACGATCGGCTCGGAGCGCACGCGCGGGTCGGCGGGCGAGGGCGCCCCGACCAGTTCGTCGAGGGGGACCTGGTGCGCCCGCGCGATCGGCAGCAGCAGCTCCAGGCTGGGCTTGCGCAGCCCGGACTCCAGCCGGGACAGCGTGCTGACCGAGATACCGGTCGCCGCCGACAGCCCGGCGAGCGTCGCACCCCGCTCCTTGCGGATCCGGCGCAGCCGGGGGCCGACCTCCGCCAGGACCTCGTCGGTACCGTCCGTCGTCCGCGTGTCGTCCGTCATGCCTTCATTGCAGTTTCGGCAAACCGGTTTGTCAATGTGGCAGTCCTCGCGCGACCGTCGGGCCAGGAGGTGGTCACCCCATGACGGAGCAGACCGAGAAGTACGAAGTGATCGTCGTCGGCGGCGGGGCGGCGGGGCTGTCCGCCGCCCTGGTCCTGGGCCGGGCCCGGCGCCGCACGCTGGTGGTGGACGCGGGCGAGCCGCGCAACGCGCCCGCCGCCCATATGCACGGCTTCCTCTCCCGGGACGGCATGGCGCCCGCGGAGTTCCTGGCGGCCGGCCGCGAGGAGATCGCGCGCTACGGCGTCGGGCTGGTCCGGGACCGGGCGGTCGACGCGACGCGCGAGGGGGACGGCGGGGACTTCGCCGTGACTCTGGCCGGCGGCCGCACCGTGCACGCCCGCGCGGTGGTGATCGCCACCGGCCTGAGGGACGAGCTCCCGGAGGTTCCCGGGGTGGCCGAGCGCTTCGGCCGGGACGTGCTGCACTGCCCCTACTGCCACGGCTGGGAGGTGCGCGACCAGCCCTTCGGCGTGCTGGCCACGACGCCGATGAGCGTGCACCAGGCGCTGATGGTCTCCCAGTGGTCCAACGACGTGACGCTCTTCCTGCACGAGGTCGCCGAGCAGGAGCTGCCGGACGACGACCTGCGCCGGCTCGCCGCGGCCGGGGTCCGGGTCGTACCCGGTGAGGTGGCCGGCCTGCTGGTCGAGGACGACCGGCTGACCGGGGTGCGGCTCGCCGGGGGCACCCCCTCCGGGGGAGGCACCACGCACGACCGGTCGGTGCTGTTCGTCGCGCCGCGCGCCGTCCCGCGGAACGAGCTGCTGCTGAAGCTCGGCGCCGAGATGTCCGAGACGCCCTTCGGCGCGTACCCGGTGATCGACGGCCGCGGCCTGACGACCGTGCCGGGGCTGTGGGCCGCCGGCAACGCCTCCGGCTTCGCCGAGCAGGTGATCAACGCGGCCAGCCGCGGCTACCGCGCGGGCGCCGCGATCAACGGGGAGCTGCTGATGGCCGACCTCGACGCGAAGATCGGGGTGTAGCGCCGGCGCCGTCGGGGTGTGGAGGCGCCGCCTCCGTTGCACCATGGCCGCATGCTGCTAGCCCGTCTGGCCCAGGTGTCCCAGGAGGTCGCCGCCACCTCGGCGCGGTCCCGGAAGATCGCCCTGCTCGCCGAGCTGTTCCGGGACGCCGAGGCGGACGACGTCCCGATCGTGATCCCGTACCTGGCGGGACGGCTGCCCCAGGGGCGCATCGGCGTCGGCTGGAAGGTGCTGGGCCGTCCGGTCGCACCGGCCGCCGAGCCCTCGCTCACGGTGCGCGAGGTGGACGCGCTGCTCACCGGCCTGGGCACGGTCGCGGGCGCCGGCGCGCAGGCGGAACGGGCCCGGCTGGTCGGGCAGTTGCTGGGTGCGGCCACCGAGGAGGAGCAGCGGTTCCTGTTCGGGCTGCTGACCGGCGAGGTGCGCCAGGGCGCCCTGGACGCGGTCGCCGTCGAGGGCCTGGCACAGGCCACCGGGGCGCCCCCCGCCGACGTGCGCCGGGCGGTCATGCTCGCGGGCTCCCTCCCGTCGGTGGCGCGGGCGCTGCTCGCCGACGGCCCGGCGGCCCTCGGCCGCTTCCGGCTCACCGTGGGCCGCCCGGTCCTGCCGATGCTGGCGCACAGCGCCCCGTCCGTCGCGGAGGCGGCCGGCAAGCTCGGCGCCTGCGCGGTCGAGGAGAAGCTGGACGGCATCCGCGTCCAGGTCCACCGGGACGGCGACACCGTGCGGATCTACACCCGCACCCTCGACGACATCACCGACCGGCTGCCCGAAGTCACCGCCGCCGCACGGGAGCTGACGGATCGGCGGTTCATCCTGGACGGCGAGGTGATCTCCTTCGGCGAGGACGGGCGGCCGCGGTCCTTCCAGGAGACGGCCGGGCGGGTCGGCTCCCGCGTGGACGTCGCGGCGGCCGCCGAGAGCGTGCCCGTCTCCCCCGTCTTCTTCGACGCGCTCTCCGTCGACGACCGCGACCTGCTCGACCTGCCCTTCGCCGAGCGGCACGCCGCACTGGCCCGGCTGGTCCCCGAGCCGATGCGGGTGCGGCGCACCCTCGTGTCCGGCCCCGGCGACGTGGCCGCGGCGGAGGACTTCCTCGCCGCGACGCTGGAGGGCGGCCACGAGGGCGTCGTCGTGAAGGGACTCGACGCCCCCTACAGCGCCGGCCGGCGCGGCGCGTCCTGGCTGAAGGTCAAGCCCGTGCACACCCTGGACCTCGTCGTCCTGGCCGCCGAGTGGGGCCACGGGCGCCGCAGCGGCAAGCTCTCCAACCTCCACCTCGGCGCCCGCAGCGCCGACGGCTCCTTCGCGATGCTCGGCAAGACCTTCAAGGGCATGACCGACGCGATGCTCACCTGGCAGACCGGACGCCTCCAGGAACTGGCCGTCGACAGCGGCGGCCACGTGGTCACCGTACGGCCCGAACTCGTCGTCGAGATCGCCTACGACGGCCTGCAGAGGTCCACCCGCTACCCGGCCGGCGTCACCCTCCGCTTCGCCCGCGTGGTCCGCTATCGCGAGGACAAGCGCCCCGAGGAGGCGGACACGGTGGAGACACTGCTCGCCGCGCACCCGGAGGTCCGCCCGTGAGCGGCGGGCACAGCGCGGGCCTGCTGCTGTACCGGCACACCGGCGGCAGGCCGGAGGTGCTGCTCGGCCACATGGGCGGCCCCTTCTTCGCCCGGCGTGACGCCGGCGCCTGGACCGTGCCCAAGGGCGAGTACGTGCCCGGGCAGGAGTCGGCCTGGCACGCGGCCCGGCGCGAGTTCCAGGAGGAGCTCGGGCTGCCGCCGCCCGACGGCGCGGCGGTGGAGCTGGGCGAGGTCCGCCAGTCCGGCGGGAAGACGGTGACGGCCTGGGCGGTCCGGGCCGACCTGGACCCGGCGGCGATCGTCCCCGGCACGTTCGTCATGGAGTGGCCGCCGCGCTCCGGCCGGACGCAGGAGTTCCCGGAGCTGGACCGGGTGGCCTGGTTCGGGCTGGACGGCGCCCGCGAAGTGATCGTCAAGGCGCAGAGCGTGTTTCTCGACCGGCTCGCCGAGCACTCGGAAGGTGCGCGGTAACCGCACAGCCGCCCACGCGTTGCGGTCGGCGGCGGCGCGCGGGAAGGTCGATTCAAGCCCGCCCTGAGGAGGTCAGCCATGCCCATCGCAACGGTGAACCCGGCGAACGGCGAGACGCTCAAGACGTACGAAGCCATGGGCGAGGAGGAGCTCGAGCGCCGGCTCCAGCTCGCGGAGGCGACGTTCCGCACGTATCGCACCACGACGTTCGCCGAGCGCGCCCGCCTGATGCACCGGGCCGCCGATCTGCTCGACGAGAGCGGCGAGGACATCGCCCGCGTGATGACCACCGAGATGGGCAAGCCGATCAAGCAGGCCCGCGCGGAGGCCGCCAAGTGCGCCAAGGCGATGCGCTGGTACGCCGACCACGCCGAGGAACTGCTCGCCGACGAGGAGCCCGCGGAGTCCGACGTGAAGGACTCCGGCGCCTCGCGCGTCCTGGTCCGCTACCGGCCGCTCGGCCCGGTGCTCGCCGTGATGCCGTGGAACTTCCCGCTCTGGCAGGTCGTCCGGTTCGCGGCGCCCGCGCTGATGGCGGGCAACGTGGGCCTGCTCAAGCACGCCTCGAACGTCCCGCAGACCGCGCTGTTCCTGGAGGACCTCTTCCACCGGGCGGGCCATCCCGAGGGCTGCTTCCAGACGCTGCTGATCGGCTCCGCCGCGGTCGACGGCGTCCTGCGCGACGAACGCGTCAAGGCGGCCACCCTCACCGGCAGCGAGCCCGCGGGACGCGCGGTCGCCTCCACCGCCGGGGACATGGTCAAGAGGACGGTGCTGGAGCTGGGCGGCAGCGACCCCTACATCGTCATGCCGTCCGCCGACCTCGACCGGGCCGCCCGGATCGCGATCACCGCCCGCGTCCAGAACAACGGCCAGTCGTGCATCGCCGCCAAGCGCTTCATCGTCCACGCGGACGTCTACGACGCCTTCGCCGAGCGGTTCGTGACGGGCATGAAGGCGCTGAAGGTCGGCGACCCGATGGAGGAGGACACGGACGTCGGGCCCCTCTCCAGCGAGCAGGGGCGGGACGACCTCGAGGAGCTGGTCGACGACGCCACGCGCAGCGGGGCCACGGTGCTGTGCGGCGGCCACCGGCTGCGGCGGCCCGAACTGCCCGGCTGGTACTACCCGCCGACCGTCCTCGCCGACGTCACCCGGGAGATGCGCGTCCACCGCGAGGAGGCCTTCGGACCGGTCGCCACGCTGTACCGGGCGGCCGACCTGGACGAGGCGGTACTGATCGCCAACGACTCACCGTTCGGACTGAGTTCGAACGTATGGACGCGGGACGACACCGAGATCGACCGGTTCGTCCGGGATCTGGAGGCCGGGGGCGTCTTCGTCAACGGGATGACCGCCTCGCACCCGGCCTTCCCGTTCGGCGGGGTCAAGCGGTCCGGATACGGGCGTGAGCTGTCCGGGCACGGAATCCGGGAGTTCTGCAACATCACCACCGTTTGGCACGGTGCGTGAGTGCCGCGCGGCTACCATCCCGTCTGTGAACCGCGAAGTGACTCTGCCTCTGATCGTCGACGACCGCGGGACCTTGCAGGTGGCTGCCTCCGATGTGAGCAAGTTGCTGCGGACGGTCGGTGGCAGGTGGCTGCATCTCGTCGAGTCCGGGGAGAAGGAGCTCGACGAGGACACGGTCGCGGCGCTGACCATCGAGCTGGCCAAGCTGGCCGACCGGATCGATGTGGCGTGCATCGCGCACAGCAGCGGGGGTGCGCCGTAGCCGGTGCCCCGCCTTTGGCGAGCCGCGGCGGGGTCGTCCGGAACGGGGACTCGTAGCTCTGGAGCAGGCGGCCGTACCGGCACGCCTGCTCCTCGTCGACGGTGCCGCTCTCCAGGGCCGGTCGCGGATGCGGGACCGCTCGGCCGGCCCCGGCACGGGGTCCCCGATTCGGAGTAGTCCGACGCGAGATAGTCGCCCCGTCGGGTGATCGTGAGGGGACCACCCCAAGAGGTGAACCACCTTTGTGACCGGGGGGCCGAGGGCCTTCCGGACGGCGAAAGCAGGCACGGTTCATGGCGACTTTGTGCAGGCCCTCGGTGTCCGTACCGGAGCACGTGATCACGATGGAGGAGACACTGGAGCTCGCTCGCTCCCGCCACACCGACCATCCACAGCTTCCGCTGGCCCTCCGGCTGATCGAGAACACCGGTGTGCGCACCCGGCACATCGTGCAGCCGATCGAAGAGACCCTGAAGCACCCGGGCTTCGAGGAGCGCAACAAGGTCTACGAGCACGAGGCGAAGGCCCGCGTCCCCGCCGTCGTCCAGCGGGCGCTCGACGAGGCCGAGCTCCTCACCACCGACATCGACGTGATCGTCTACGTCTCGTGCACGGGCTTCATGATGCCCTCGCTCACGGCCTGGCTGATCAACGCGATGGACTTCGACAGCACCACCCGCCAGATACCCATAGCCCAGCTGGGCTGTGCGGCGGGCGGCGCGGCGATCAACCGGGCGCACGACTTCTGCTGCGCCTATCCGGACGCGAACGTGCTGATCGTCGCCTGCGAGTTCTGCTCGCTGTGCTACCAGCCCACCGACCTGGGCATCGGATCGCTGCTGTCCAACGGCCTGTTCGGCGACGGGATCGCGGCCGCGGTCGTGCGCGGCCGGGGCGGTGAGGGCATCGAGCTGGAGCGCAACGGCTCGTACCTGATCCCCAAGACCGAGGAATGGATCATGTACGACGTGCGGGCCACCGGATTCCACTTCCTGCTGGACAAGCGGGTGCCGGGCACCATGGAACCCCTGGCCCCGGCGCTGCAGGAACTGGCCGGGACGCACGGCTGGGACGCCTCCGACCTGGACTTCTACATCATCCACGCCGGCGGCCCCCGGATTCTGGACGACCTCAGCACGTTCCTCCAGGTCGACCCGCACGCCTTCCGGTTCAGCCGGGCCACGCTGACCGAGTACGGCAACATCGCCAGCGCCGTCGTCCTCGACGCCCTGCGCCGGCTCTTCGACGACGGCGGCGCCCAGCACCGGGCGCGCGGGCTGCTGGCCGGGTTCGGCCCCGGCATCACCGCGGAGATGGCCCTGGGCCGCTGGCGCCGCCCCGGCGAACGGACGGAGTGAACGGCATGACCGAGGAGACGCTCACCGGGACCCTGCCACCGGTCCGGCACTGGCCGGCGCTCGATCTGACCGGCCTGGACTTCGACCCGGTGCTGACCGAGCTGATGGCCGAGGGCCCCGTCACCCGCATCCGGCTGCCCAACGGCGAGGGCTGGGCCTGGCTGGTCACGCGCATGGACGACGTCCGCATGGTGACCAACGACCCGCGCTTCGGCCGCGAGGCGGTCATGGACCGGCCGGTCACCCGGCTCGCTCCGCACTTCATCCCCGAGCGCGGTGCGGTCGGCTTCCTCGACCCGCCGGACCACACGCGGCTGCGCCGCTCGGTGGCCGCCGCCTTCACGGCGAAGGGCGTGGAACGCATCCGCGAGCGGTCCCGGCTCCTGCTCGACGAGCTGGTGGACGAGCTGCTCCAGGACGGTCCGCCCGCCGACCTCACCGCGACGGTCCTCAGCCCGTTCCCCATCGCGGTGATCTGCGAGCTGATGGGGGTCCCGGCGGCCGACCGGCACAGCATGCACACCTGGACCCAGCTCATCCTGTCCTCCTCGCAGGGCGCGCAGGTCAGCGAGAGGGCCAAGCACGAGATGGGCGCGTACTTCGCCGATCTCGTGGGGCTGCGGGAGGGCTCCACGGGCACGGACGTCGCCTCCCTGCTCGGTGCGGCGGTGGGGCGCGGCGAGATCACCTCGCAGGAGGCCGTCGGTCTCGCCGTGCTGCTCCAGATCGGCGGCGAGGCGGTCACCAACAACAGCGGCCAGATGTTCTACCTCCTGCTGACCCGCCCGGAGCTGGCCGAACGGCTGCGTGCCGAACCGGGGATCCGCCCGCGGGCCATCGACGAGATGCTGCGCCACATCCCGCACCGCAACGCGGTCGGCCTGTCGCGCATCGCCCTGGAGGACGTGGACATCAAGGGCGTGCGGATCCGGGCCGGCGACCCCGTCTACGTCTCCTACCTCGCCGCGAACCGGGACCCGGAGGTCTTCCCCGACCCGGACACGATCGACTTCTCCCGCAGCCCGAACCCGCATGTGTCCTTCGGCTTCGGCCCGCACTTCTGCCCCGGCAACATGCTGGCGCGGCTGGAGTCCGGGCTGCTGGTCGACGCGCTGCTGGACCGGGTGCCGGACCTGAGGCTGGCCGTGCCGCCGGAGCAGGTGCCCTTCAAGAAGGGCGCGTTGATCCGCGGTCCCGAAGCCCTGCCGGTCACGTGGTGACGCTCCGGTGAGCGCCACGGAGGGCCTGCTGGTGCCGCCGGGCCACGGCAGGGTCGTCCAGACATCCGCCCAGCGCGTGACCTTCAAGGTCACCGGCACCCATTCGCGCACCGCCTCCACCTTCGAGGTGGAGGTGCCGCCCGGCTTCGACGTCGGTGCGCATGTGCACACCCGCAGCGAGGAGCTGTTCTACGTCCTCGACGGCGAGCTGGACGTCCTCGCCTTCGAGCCCCGCATCCGCACCCCCGACGCCTGGCAGAAGTGGGAGTCCGGTTCGGGGGGCCGGGTGGTGCGCGCGACGCCCGGCACGGTCGTCGTCGTACCGCCGGGCTGCCCGCACGCGTTCGCCAACCCGACGGACCGGCCCGCGAAGATGTTCTTCCAGGCGTCCCCGCCCCCGGACCACGAACGCTACTTCGAGGAGCTCCTGGAGATCCTCGGCAGCGGCGGCCCGCCGGACCACGCGGCGATCGAGGAACTGAGGTCCCGCTACGACATCGAGCAGCTGACTCCCCTGCGGCACCGGTGAGTCCGCCGGGCGGCGACGCATCCCCGCCGGCGGTCCCCTCCTGCGACGGTCCGTGAGGGATGCCTCAAGTGCACCGGCGCAAAAGCCACTTGGACTCGGCCGTGCCGCAGGACCGGTGTCCCGGCCGGGCGGGCGGGGTGGCCGGGCGTCTCCTCCTTCCGGAGGAGTCTGCTGGGAGGAGAGCGGGCGCGGGCTCTCCGCCCCAGGGGAGATCACGGGCGCGGGAGATCCGTCTACGGTGGTGGCATGGACCGGATGGAGTCGCTCGCGGGGCGCCCGATACCCCGGGCCGTCACCGACACGGCCCTGGCCCTGCTGCTGACCGCCGGATGCCTGGCCCTGCCGACGGCGATGCCGCCGGGCGGTCCCGAACTGCGGTCCCCGGACGCTTACTTCGTGGTCCTCGTCCTGCTGACGACACTGCCACTGGCCGTGCACCGGCTCTGCCCGCTGCCCGCGCTGCTGGTGGCGGCGGCCTCCGCGGGCGTGCTCCAGAGCCTGCACTACGTACCCGAGCTGTCCGGGCCCGGGGGGACGTCCATCGGGCCGACCTACGTCGCGGTCGCCACGGCCGTCCTGCTGACCGCGACGCGCTGCACGCCCGGGATCGCCGCCCTGGTCGGGGCGGTGGTCATCCCGGCGGCGGCCGTGACCGAGGCGGTGCTCGCCCCGGCCGGGCACCGGATCACCGCGCTGTCCACCGAGGCGGTGCTGCTGGTCGCCGCCTGGGCGCTGGGGCGGCTGGCCCGGGCCCGCGCGGCCATCCGCGACCAGGCGCTGGAGCGGGCCGCCGCCCTGGAGCGGGAGCAGGCCGCCGACGCGCGGGCCGCGGTCATGGAGGAACGGGCGCGGATCGCCCGCGAGTTGCACGACATCGTCGCGCACAACGTCAGCCTGATGGTCGTGCAGACCATCGCCGCGGACCGGGTCCAGGAACGCAACGCGGGCACGGCGCACGAACTGCACGGCACCATCGAGGAGACCGGACGGGCCACGGTCACCGAGCTGCGCCGGCTGCTGGACGTGCTGCGTACCGACGAGGAGGCGGCGGGCGATGTCACCAAGGAGCCGCCGCAGCCCACCGTCGAGGCCCTGCCCGCGCTGGTGGACTCGGTCCGCGCGGCCGGGCTCGAGGTCGACCACCGCACCACCGGCACGCCCGCCGAACTGCCCGCCGGGTCGCATCTGACGGTGTACCGGGTCGTGCAGGAGGCGCTCACCAACACCCTCAAGCACGCGGGCCGCACCCGGACCGCGCTGCGGATCGACTGGGAGCCGGAGCGGCAGCGGCTCACCGTCCGGGTGTGCGACGACGGGCCCCGGCCCGACGGCGAACCGGTCCGGACCCCGGTCGCGGCGCACGGCACCGGGCACGGCCTGGTCGGCATGCGCGAGCGCGTGGCGGCCGTGGGCGGTTGCCTGCACACCGGTGTCCGGCCCGGCGGCGGCTACTGCGTGCACGCCGTCATCCCGATCCCCCCGTCGGTGTCCGTTCCCGCATCCGTCACCGCTTCCGCACCACGGCACGAAGGGCACTCCCCGTATGCAGGTCATCCGCGTCCTGCTGGTCGATGACCAGCCGATGATCCGGACGGGTTTCCGGCTCATCCTCGAATCGGAGCCGGACATCGACGTCGTCGGCGAGGCGTCGGACGGCGACGAGGCCGTGGCGGGCACCGAGGCCCTGCAGCCGGACATCGTCCTCATGGACATCCGCATGCCCGGCACGGACGGGGTGGAGGCGACGCGGCGCATCGTGCGGTCCGGTTCGCCCAGCCGGGTCGTGATCCTGACGACGTTCGACCTGGACGGCGACGTGGTGGACGCGCTGCGGGCGGGAGCCGGCGGGTTCCTGGTGAAGGACGGTCCCGCCGATTCGCTGGTGGCCGCGATCCGTACCGTCGCCGGCGGCGACGCCATGCTCTCGCCGCGCATCACCCACCGGCTGCTCGACCGGTTCGCGCACCTCGGCGCGCCCGACGAGGAGCCGGTGCCGCGCCGGCTCGACGCCCTCACCGGCCGCGAACTCGACGTGCTCCGGGCGCTCGCCCGCGGCCTGTCGAACGCGGAGATCGCGCGCGAACTCGGCGTGGGCGAGACGACCGTCAAGACGCACATCGCCCACATTCTGGACAAGTACGGCCTGCGCGACCGGGTCCAGGCCGTGATCCTGGCGTACGACAGCGGTCTGGTGGTCCCGCGCGGAGGCCGGCCGACCGCCTGACGGCGACGGCGGCACCGCGCCCCCGGCAGGGGCGCGGGGAACTGCGCGACCAGCCACGACGGCGCCGCGGCCGCACCACGACCGCGTGGCGGGAACGCACCGCTCCCGCCCGGCCCGAGCGGTCAGCGGATCGGCATGCCCGCGAGCGTGCGGGCGATCACCAGGCGCTGGATCTCGCTCGTGCCCTCGAAGATCGTGTAGATCGCGCTGTCGCGGTGCATCCGCTCGACCGGGTACTCGCGGGTGTACCCGTTGCCGCCGAGGATCTGGACGGCCTGCGCGGTGACCTGCTTCGCGGTCTCGCTCGCGAACAGCTTGGACATCGAGCCCTCGGCCGCGGTGAACGGCTTGCCGTTGACCGCCATCCACGAGGCGCGCCACACCAGCAGCCGGGCCGCGTCGATCTGCGTCCTCATGTCGGCCAGCTGGAAGGCGACGCCCTGGTTGTCGATGATGGGACGGCCGAACTGCTCACGGGTCCTGGCGTAGTCGAGGGCGACCTCGAAGGCGGCCCGGGCGGTGCCCACCGCCATCGCGCCGACGGCCGGGCGCGACGCCTCGAACGTCGCCATGGCGGCGTTCTTCACCCGCTCGCCGCCCGCCCTGGCCCGCTCCCGGGCCCGGGCGAAGCGCTCGTCGAGCTTCTCCTTGCCGCCGAGCAGGCAGGACCCGGGGACGCGCACGTCCTCCAGGACGACCTCGGCGGTGTGCGAGGCACGGATGCCGTGCTTCTTGAACTTCTGGCCCTGGGACAGGCCCGGGGTGCCCGGCGGGATGATGAAGGACGCGTGGCCCTTGGAGCCGAGCTCGGGGTCGACGACCGCGACGACGACGTGGACGTTGGCGATGCCGCCGTTGGTCGCCCAGGTCTTCGTGCCGTTGAGCACCCACTCGTCCTTGGCCTCGTCGTACACGGCACGCGTGCGCATGGAGGCCACGTCGGAGCCGGCGTCGGGCTCGGACGAGCAGAAGGCGGCCACCTTGACGTCGTTCGCGTCGCCGTACATCTGCGGGATCCAGGTGCCGATCTGCTCCTCGGTTCCGTTGGCGAGAACGCCCACGGCGGCCAGGCCGGTGCCTACGATCGACAGAGCGATGCCCGCATCGCCCCAGAACAGCTCCTCCATCGCCATCGGGATACCGAGCCCGGTGGGGTCGAAGTACTGCTGGGCGTAGAAGTCGAGGGAGTAGATGCCCACCTTCGCGGCCTCCTGGATGACAGGCCAGGGAGTCTCCTCACGCTCGTCCCATTCGGCGGCCGCGGGCCGTATGACGTCTGCGGCGAAGCCGTGCAGCCAGTCCCGGACCTCCTTCTGTTCGTCGTTGAGCTCCATGGTGAACTCGGCCATGTCCCCTCCAGCGGCGGCACATCTACGTGTTACTAGCGGTAACACTAATGTGTTACCCGTGGGTAGGAAAAGTCAACTCCCGATGGCGGTCGGCAGCCAGTTCGATGCAGAGGGCATGTTGAGTGTTAGTTTGCGCAGGCGTCACCGAAACAGCACGGGTGGGGAGAACTCATGGACACCACGCAGCGGACCGAGCAGCAGCGGTCCGCCGACCGACGTCGGCGCGAACTTCTGGAGGCCGCGGACCGGGTCGTGCTGCGTGACGGGCCGCAGGCCTCGATGAACGCCATCGCCGCCGAGGCCGGCATCACCAAGCCCATCCTGTACCGGCACTTCGGCGACAAGGGCGGGCTCTACGCCGCGCTGGCGACGCGCCACACGGACGCCCTGCTGGATTCGCTGCGGGCGGCCCTGGACGCGCCGGCCGACCGGCGTGAGCGGGTCGAGGCCACACTGGACACCTATCTCGCCGCAATCGAGGCACGTCCGCAGGTCTACCGGTTCCTGATGCATCCGGCGGAGGGCTCCCAGAGCGATCAGGGCAGCGACCAGGGCTTCGACGTCGGCAAGCACTCCGCCCCGCTGCTGCGCAGGATGGGCGAGGAGCTGGCCCAGGTCATCGAGGACCGCCTCGACCTCGGTCCGGAGAGCCAGCGACTGGCCCGGGTGTGGGGCCACGGGATCGTCGGCATGATGCACGCCGCCGGCGACTGGTGGCTCTACGAACAGCCCTGCTCACGCACGGACTTGGTCCGCATCCTGGCCGACCTCCTGTGGGGCAGGCTGGCCGCCGCGGGCGACCGGATCGGCGGTCCGGGGTTCTAGCCCCGGCTAACCCCGGCTACCCCAGGTCGCCTTCGCCGCCTGGCGCAGCACCCTGCGTCTGCGCCATCCGGCGAGGCGGTCCACGTACACCCGTCCCTCCAGGTGGTCGCACTCGTGCTGGAGGCAGCGGGCGAAGAACCCCGTGCCGTGCACGGTGACCGGCTCCCCGGTCACCGTCACGCCCTCGACCACCGCATGGTCGTGGCGCTCCGTCCCGGCCTCCAGGCCCGGCAGGGACAGGCAGCCCTCCGGCCCCCGCACCACCACTCCGTCGGCCTCGACCAACCGGGGGTTCACCACGTGCCCGAGGTGCCGCACGTCATCGTCGTCGGGGCAGTCGTAGACGAACACCCGCAGGGAGCTCCCCACCTGGTTCGCCGCGAGGCCCACTCCGCGCGCCGCGTACATCGTCGCGAACAAGTCCTCCACCAGGGACGCCAGTTCGGGCCCGAAGTCGGTCACCTCCGCACAAGGGGTGCGAAGCCGCGGGTCACCGTGGACGGTGAGGGGTCTCACGCGTCCGCGGGTGCCCGGGATGAAGCCGTTTCGCATGACCGCAAGGGTACGGCGATTCGGGAGTGCGAATGGATCTCGATAGGCTGACCACCACCACGTTGCCGTCAGGCAGGAGCGCGGCGCGTACGCAAGGAGGATCGAGAACTGATGTCAGGCAACTCGGACCCGCTCACGCCGCGGGCCAAGCTCGCCGTGACCGCGGGCAAGGCGGTCGCTGCGGCGTCCCGTGCGGCGGGCCGCGGCAGTGGATCGGTGATCGGCGGCCGGGTCGCGCTCAAACTCGACCCCGACCTCCTGGCGCGGCTCGCCCAGAGCCTGGACGTGATCCTGGTCTCGGCGACCAACGGCAAGACCACCACGACCCGGCTGATCGCCGAGGCGCTGCGGGCCGCGGGCCCGGTCGTCTCCAACGCGCTCGGCGCCAACATGCCCGCCGGCATCACCTCGGCGCTGGCCGGCAACTCGGACGCCCGGTACGGCGTGATCGAGGTCGACGAGAAGTACCTCGCCGGCGTAGCCCGGGACACCGACCCCAAGTGCATCGCACTGCTCAACCTCTCCCGCGACCAGCTCGACCGCGCGGCCGAGACCCGCATGCTCGCGGAGAACTGGCGTGAGGGACTCGCCGGCTCGAAGGCCGTGATCGTCGCCAACTGCGACGACCCGCTCGTCGTGTGGGCCGCGTCCTCCTCCCCCAACGTCATCTGGGTCGCCGCCGGCCAGATGTGGAAGGACGACGCCTGGTCCTGCCCGTCCTGCGGCGGAGTGATGCAGCGGCCCGGCGACGACTGGTTCTGCGGCGAGTGCGGCTTCCGCCGTCCCACGCCCAGCTGGGCGCTCTCCGGCGACCACGTCCTCGACCCGCACGGGTCCGCCTGGCCCATCCACCTCCAATTGCCCGGCCGCGCCAACAAGGCCAACGCCGCCAGCTCCGCCGCCGTGGCCGCCGTCTTCGGCGTGCCGCCGCAGGTCGCCCTGGAACGCATGTACCAGGTGCAGGCCGTGGCCGGCCGCTACGACATCGTCCAGTTCCAGCAGCGCGACCTGCGCCTGCTGCTCGCGAAGAACCCGGCCGGCTGGCTCGAGACGTTCAGCCTGATCGACCCGCCGCCCACCCCGGTGATCCTCTCGGTGAACGCGCGCGGCGCCGACGGCACCGACACCTCCTGGCTGTGGGACGTCGACTACACACGCCTGACCGGCCACCCGATCTGCGTGATCGGCGACCGGAAGCTGGACCTCGCGGTGCGCCTGGAGGTCGCGAACCAGCAGTTCCAGGTCTGCGAGGACCTCGACCAGGCGGTGCAGGCGTGCCCGCCGGGCCGTATCGAGGTCATCGCCAACTACACCGCGTTCCAGGACCTGCGCCGCCGCGTCGGCAACTGACACCTCAGGGGACACAAGTGAGCGACAACAGCCTGCGGGTCGTCTGGGTCTACCCCGACCTGCTCAGCACCTACGGCGACCAGGGCAACGTCCTGGTCGTGGAGCGCCGGGCCCGGCAGCGGGGCCTCGACGTGGCCCGGCTCGACGTGCGCAGCGACCAGCCGATCCCCACCTCCGGGGACATCTACCTGATCGGCGGCGGCGAGGACCGCCCGCAGCGGCTGGCGGCCGAGCGGCTGCGCCGCGACGGCGGCCTGAACCGCGCCGCGGAGAACGGCGCGATCCTGTTCTCGGTCTGTGCCGGCTACCAGATCCTCGGTCACGAGTTCATCAACGACCTCGGCCAGCGCGAGCCCGGCCTGGGCCTGCTCGACGTGGTCTCGGTGCGCGGCGAGGGCCAGCGGTGCGTCGGCGACGTGCTCGGCGACATCGACGAGCGCCTCGGTCTGCCGCCGCTGACCGGCTTCGAGAACCACCAGGGCGTCACCCACCTCGGCCCGACCGCCCGCCCGTTCGCCCAGGTGCGGATCGGCAACGGCAACGGCACGGGCGACGGCACGGAGGGCGCGTACAACGACACGGTCTTCGGTACGTACATGCACGGACCCGTGCTGGCGAGGAACCCGCAGATCGCGGACCTGCTGCTGAAGCTCGCGCTGGACGTGAACGCGCTGCCCCCCACCGACGACCGGTGGTACGAGGCGCTGCGCAACGAGCGCATCGCGTCGGCACAGCAGCCCGCCTAGGAGTCCGGCGGCCCGCCCCGCACGCGGGGCGGCCGGCCTCCGGGAACCAGCCCGTCTGACGGCGCGTCCGCACAGGTGAGCGCGGTCGTCCAGCAGTCGGACGTACAGTGCGGCCCCGCCCCCTCCTGCCGTTAGGGTGGCGGGGTTCGAGCCGGACAGCGTGGTCCGGTCCCGACCACGTTGGAGAAGGTTTCTCGGGCTATGCGCATTGGTGTCCTCACGTCCGGCGGCGACTGCCCCGGCCTGAACGCCGTCATCAGGTCCGTCGTGCACCGCGCCGTGGCCGACCACGGCGACGAGGTCATCGGCTTCCGGGACGGCTGGAAGGGCCTCCTGGAGTGTGACTACCTCAAGCTCGATCTCGACGCGGTGGGCGGCATCCTGGCCCGCGGCGGCACGATTCTCGGCTCCTCCCGGGTCCAGCCCTCGCATCTGCGCGACGGGGTGGAGCGGGCCAAGGGCCACGTCGAGGAGCTCGGGCTCGACGCGATCATCCCCATCGGCGGCGAGGGCACGCTCAAGGCGGCCCGGCTGATGTACGACAGTGGGCTGCCGATCGTCGGCGTCCCCAAGACCATCGACAACGACATCGCGGTGACCGACGTCACCTTCGGCTTCGACACGGCCGTCGGCGTCGCCACCGAGGCGCTGGACCGGCTCAAGACCACCGCCGAGTCCCATCAGCGGGTCCTGGTCGTGGAGGTCATGGGCCGCCACACCGGCTGGATCGCGCTGCACTCCGGCATGGCGGCCGGCGCCCACGCCATCGTCGTACCGGAACGGCCCTTCGACATCGAGGAGTTGGCCCGCAAGGTCGGGCAGCGCTTCGAGGCGGGCAAGCGGTTCGCCATCGTGGTGGCGGCGGAGGGTGCCAAGCCCAAGGCCGGGTCCATGGAGTTCGACGAGGGCGGCAAGGACATCTACGGCCACGAGCGCTTCGCCGGGATCGCCCGCCAGCTCTCCATCGAGCTGGAGGAGCGGCTGGGCAAGGAGGCGCGGCCGGTGATCCTCGGGCATGTCCAGCGGGGCGGTACGCCGACGGCGTACGACCGCGTGCTGGCCACGCGGTTCGGCTGGCATGCCGTGGAGGCCGTGCATCGCGGGGAGTTCGGCAACATGACCGCGCTGCGCGGGACGGACATCGTGATGGTGCCGCTCGCCGAGGCCGTGGAGACGCTGAAGACGGTGCCGGTGGAGCGGTACGACGAGGCGGAGTGCGTGCTCTGACCTCGCCCTGGGGCTCACCGTCCCGTCGCCGGGCGCGGGTGCTTCGCGACGTGTCGCGCGGTTGCCCGCACCCCGTACGGGGTTGCGGTGGCCCCGGTCGGCGGTGCGCGTCGGCACGGTTCTAGTCTGTGGGGGACACACCTGCACAACCCCCACGAATCAGGAGCCAGCCGATGGACCACAGCGGGCACGGCATGACCATGGACCTGCCGCCGTTCACGCTGGGGCGGGGGCTTCACTGGTCGGCGGACCCGTTCTTCCTGCTGGCCTGCCTGGTGGGGCTGGCTCTCTACGCGTACGGCGTGGTGCGGCTGCGGCGGCGTGGTGACACGTGGCCGGCCGCGCGGACGGTCTCGTTCGTGCTCGGCGTGCTGACCATCGTCCTGGTGATGTGTACCGGGCTGAACGACTACGGCATGGTCATGTTCAGCGTGCACATGGTGCAGCACATGATCATCAGCATGCTGTCGCCGATCCTGATCCTGCTCGGCGCCCCGGTCACGCTCGCCCTGCGCGCGCTGCCGACCGCCGGCCGGGGCCGCAGGGGCCCGCGCGAGCTGCTGCTGATGCTGCTGCACAGCCGGTACCTGCGGATCATCACGCACCCGGCGTTCACCATCCCGCTGTTCATCGCGAGCCTGTACGCCCTGTACTTCACCTCGCTGTTCGACCTCCTGATGGCGTCCAGGACCGGGCACATCGCGATGATGGTGCACTTCTTCGCCGTCGGTGTCGTCTTCTTCTGGCCGATCATCGGCGTCGACCCCGGGCCGCACCGCCCGGGCTACCTCATGCGGATGCTGGAGCTGTTCGCGGGCATGCCGTTCCACGCGTTCTTCGGCATCGCGCTGATGATGGGGTCGACGCCCATGGTGGGGACCTTCAAGAACCCGCCGGCCTCGCTCGGCATCGACGCCCTGTCCGACCAGACCGCGGCGGGCGGCATCGCCTGGGCGTTCAGCGAGGTCCCCTCCGTACTGGTGCTGCTCGCCCTGCTGTTCCAGTGGTACGGCTCCGAGCAGCGGCAGGCCCGGCGCAAGGACCGGGCGGCGGACCGCGACGGCGACAAGGAACTCGAGGCATACAACGCCTATTTGGCCTCATTGAACGCACACGGCCGGTGAAGGCTCCGTCTTTCGGCGGCATTCAGTAGCATGAAGTGCATCGGGGGAACCGCCGGGGGGAGCGGTGATGACACTTCACGCATTTATGCATGGAGCGGGGAAATCGGCGATGGGAAAGATCGCCGTCCTGCTCTTCTTCGTACTCGCACTCAGCGGATGTGACCGGAGTGCACCGCTGCTACTCGTGAAGGCGGCGGCCGCGGGAGTTCCGTCTCTCGCGCCCTTCTTCGACGAGAACAGCGGTCTGGGACACGATGCCGAGGGGGTCCGGCCGCAGACCGTCCCCGGCAGCCTGCAGCAGGGGGACACACCCGGCCTGTACGGCGGCACACCTGGTCTGTACGGCGGCACGAGGCAGCCGACGACCTGCGACGTCAAGCGGCTCAAGGCCTTTCTCACGGACCCCGCCCAGCGCCGGAAGGCGCGGGCGTGGGCCGACGCGCTGGGCATCGACACGGCCGGGATTCCGGGATATCTGGACCGGCTCACTCCTGTCCTCCTGCGTCACGACACTCTCGTGGTGAATCACGACTACAAAAAGGGAAAGGCCACCCCCTTCAACTCCTTGCTGCAGACGGGAATCGCCGTTCTGGTCGACGAACGGGGAGTTCCGGCCGTGAAGTGCTCGTGCGGAAATCCGCTCCGCCCCTTCACGGGTGACACGCATCGGATTTCGGTCACGTTCGACGGCGGCAACAAGAAGTGGCACGGATATCGGCGTTCCACCGTCGTGGCCGTGCGGCCCGCGCCGCGGGAAATGGGGCGGCTCGCCCTGGTCGACGTCCACGATCCGGGCCGGGGCATCGACCGGCCGGTGGGCACGACGGGCGCGCGGGACAGCACCTTCGACGCGGCCCGTCGGCGGGCGGTGCCCGACCTCTCGGGGAGCACGTTCGCCGACGCGGTCCGGGAGCTGGCCGCGCAGGGGCTGGCGTCCGGGTACGCCGGGGAGGAGCGGCCCCCAGACGACGCACGGGTGACGGCGTCCGATCCGCCGGCCGGGGCCGAGCTGGAGTTCGGCGCGTACGTGACGCTGAGCGCGACCGGGGACACGGCGGGAAGCATCTCCGGACCGCCTGCCGGCCCGTCCGCAGAGACGCCGAGCGCCCCGTCGGGCGACCGGTCCGGTGGTACGCCGGGCGGCCCGTCCGGCGACCGGTCCGGAGGGACGCCGGGCGCCCCGTCGGGCGGGGCATCCGGGACGGCGGGGACCGCGTCCGGAGGATCCGCCACTCCCCCGTCGTCCCCGGCCTCCCAGCCGTCCACGACTCCGCCGGCGTCACCCTCGTCGCCCGCTCCCCCCGCGAGCGGCGGCCCCGGTACGTCGTCCGCCGGCTCCACGTCGGCTCCGCCGCCCGGCTCACCTCCGCCGGTCACGGCCGGCTCCAGCACCCCGGTCACCAGCAGCGCCCCACCGCCCCGCACCCCCGTCACCAGCAGCGCGCCACCCGGTACCCCCGTCACCGGCAGCGCCCCGCCCGGCACCCCGGTCACCACGAGCGCGCCCGCCGGCGGTGAGCCGGCGGGCAGCGCCTCCGCCACGCGTGGGCCCGCGTCCTCGGGGCCCGCCTCCGTCGCGATCACCTAGCGCCCCGCACAACCCGGGAGTCACCGGATGCAACCAGGATCACCGACGTCGGGAGTGGGCCGGGTCATCGCCGGCCGCTATCTGCTGCTGAACCGTCTCGGCAGCGGCGGCATGGGCCATGTGTGGCTCGCCCACGACCGGAGACTCGCCTGCGAGGTCGCGCTCAAGGAGATCGTCTTCCAGGACGCGGACCCGGGTGCCGAGGAGCGCGAGGCCCGGGTCGCCCGCGCCCGCGCGGAGGCCCGGCACGCGGCGGGGCTGCGCGGCCATCCGCACGTGGTGACGGTGCACGACGTGCTGGAGCACGACGGGCTGCCGTGGATCGTGATGGAGTACGTCGCGGGCGCCGTCGACCTCAAGGAGCTGGTCGCCACGCGCGGCCCGCTCGCGCCCGCGGAGTGCGCCCGTCTCGGGCTCGCCGTGCTGGACGCGCTGACGGCCGGGCACGAGCGGGGCGTGATGCACCGGGACGTGAAGCCGGCGAACATCCTGCTGGCTCCGGACCGCACGGGGGCTCCGTACGGCCGCATCCTGCTCACCGACTACGGCATCTCGGTGCAGCCGGACGCCGGCGAGACCCGGTACACCAGGGCGTCCGTGCTGGTGGGCACCTCGGGCTACCTGGCGCCGGAGCGCGCCACGGGCGGGACACCCACCCCCGCCGCCGACCTGTTCTCGCTGGGCTGCACGCTCTACTACGGCGTGGAGGGCCGCGGCCCCTTCGAGCGCGAGTCGAACCTCGCCGAGGTCACCGCGGTGGTGATGGAGGAGCCGCGGCCGGCCGTGCGCGCCGGCGCGCTGGGCCCCGTCCTGCTGAACCTGCTCGCCAAGGATCCCGGCCGGCGGGCGTCCGCGACGGAGGCGGAGGCGGCGCTGTCGCGGATCGTGGTGCCGCAGGCCGACTCCTACGCCCGGACACAGACCGGCCTCGGCTCGCAGCCGCCGTGGGCCGCGGTGGCACCCGCCCCTCCCCCGCCGGGGCACGACCCCGCCCCGGACGCCTTCGGGCCGGTCGTCGTGCGGCGCCAGGCGCCCGCGCACCGCCGCCGCGAGCTGCCCCGGGCCCTGCGCGCCGCCCTGGCCGCGTCGCTCGGCCTGGTACTCGCCCTGGGCGGGGTCTGGTACGCCATGGCGCACCAGGACTCGGCCGGGGGCGGCGCACAGGCGTTGCCGTACGGCACGGCGGTCGGGCTCGCCAAGCCGCTCCGGGACGGCGACTGCGTGCTCGCCAACTGGCCGGACTCGGCCCGGTTCCACGGCACGCCCCGGCTGCGCCTGGTCGCCGCCTGCTCGGGCGGGCCTCCGGACGGGCAGGTGATGGCGTTCGTGCCGGCGGCCTCGGCGGACGACGCGCGCCGCCGGGGGCCGGCCCGGTGCGAGGAGCGGACGCGGCAGGTGCGGGAGCGGCTGGCGGACGTGCGCAGCGTCGCCGTCGTGCCGGGCGGCGGCGGCTTCGAGGCCGCGGGGCGGCGCACCGCCTGTCTGGTGCTGGGCGCGCACGGGCCGGTGTACGGGCCGCTCGGCGCCCACCGCAAGATCGGCTCCGCCTTCGCCGACACGGCGAACATGCAGCGGCGGGACTGCCTGGAGACCCGCACCAACCGCGACGCCCGCCTGGCGTCCTGCTCCGGCCCGCACGACGAGCAGGTGCTCGGCTTCACCCGGCTGGGCAAGGGCGTCACGCTCGCCGGGGCCCGTACGGAGTCGGACGCGGCGTGCGCCAGGGACGTGCCGCCGCGCGACTACGGCTTCGACCCCTCGGTCTACACCTCGGGCTCCTGGACCAGCGCCGGAGCGTGGAGGTCGGGCACGCATTTCGTCGTGTGCACCGTGCGGAGGCAGAACGGGGGCACCATGGAGGGGAACGAATCCTGAGGAGGGTGTCGCGATGCCCGGTTCCACGGACAGTTCCACGAAGGCGATGGGAGCGCTCACCGTCGGCGGTCTCGTCGTGGTGACGGCCTACACGGTGGCGCTCGGCTCCAACGGCTGGCTGTGGTTCGGCTGGGTCGTGCTGGGGCTGCTCACGCTCGGGATGATCGCCACCCGCAGCAACGCCTGAGGCTCATCCTCCGGAGAGCTCGCCCGGGAACTCCCCGGCGAGCTCCTGGGTGATCCGCCCCGCGGGGTGCACGCCCGGCTGGTACTTGGGCAGCCGGGCGGTGATCTTCATGCCCGCCCCCACGGCGGTCTCGATGACGAGCCCGTAGTCGTCGCCGTAGACCTGGCGGAGCCGGTCGTCGACGTTGGACAGGCCGATGCCGCCCGAGGGGCTGAGCTCGCCCGCCAGGATGCGGCGCAGCAGGGCGGGGTCCATGCCCGCGCCGTCGTCCTCGATGACGACCAGGGCCTCGGCGCCCGCGTCCTGCGCGGTGATGCTGATCCGGCTCTTGCCGGCGGGCGGCGCCTTGCCCTCCAGGCCGTGCTTGACGGCGTTCTCGACCAGCGGCTGCAGGCACAGGAAGGGCAGGGTCACCGGCAGCACCTCGGGGGCGATCTGCAGGGTGACGGAGAGGCGGTCGCCGAAGCGCGCCCGGACGAGGGCCAGGTAGTGGTCGATGGCGTGCAGTTCGTCGGCGAGCGTGGTGAAGTCGCCGTGCCTGCGGAACGAGTAGCGGGTGAAGTCGGCGAACTCCAGGAGGAGTTCACGGGCGCGCTCGGGGTCGGTGCGGACGAACGAGGCGATCACGGCCAGCGAGTTGAAGATGAAGTGCGGGGAGATCTGCGCCCGCAGTGCCTTGATCTCCGCCTCGATCAGCCGGGTGCGGGACTGGTCCAGGTCCGCCAGTTCCAGCTGGACGGAGACCCAGCGCGCGACCTCCCCGGCCGCCCGGACGAGCACCGCGGACTCGCGGGGCGCGCAGGCGACGAGCGCGCCGTGCACGCTGTCGTCGACGGTGAGGGGAGCCACGACGGCCCAGCGCACCGGGCAGTCCGGGGTGCCGCAGGACAGCCGGAAGGCCTCGCCGCGGCCGGTCTCCAGCGCTCCGGCCAGCCGCTCCATGATCTCGGTGCGGTGGTGGCCGCCGACGCCGTCCCAGACCAGGACCTCCTTCCGGTCGGTCAGGCACAGCGCGTCCGTGCCCAGCAGGGTGCGCAGTCTGCGGGCGGACTTGCGCGCGGTCTCCTCGGTCAGGCCCGCCCGCAGCGGGGGCGCCGCGAGCGAGGCGGTGTGCAGGGTCTCGAAGGTGGCGTGCTCGACGGGGGTGCCGAGACCCCAGAGGCTCTCCGGGCGGGCCGTGCGCCGGCCGAGCCAGAACCCGGCGGCCAGCAGCGGCAGGACGGCCACGCACAGCCCGGCCAGGAACCCGCTCATGCCTTCACCTCCGCCCGCAGCTGCTCCGGCAGATGGAACCGCGCCAGGATCGCCTCCGTCCCGGCCGGCACCCGCCCCGGCGTGGCCAGGGACACCAGCACCATCGTGAGGAAGCCCAGCGGCACCGACCAGAGGGCGGGCCAGGCGAGCAGGGTGTGCAGCGGGCCCGTGCCGGGAAGGCCCGCCATGGTGGCGGCGACCGCCACGAAGGCGCAGCCGCCGCCGATCAGCATCCCGGCCGCCGCGCCCGGCGGGGTCAGCCGGCGCCACCAGATGCCGAGGACGAGCAGCGGGCAGAAGGACGAGGCGGACACCGCGAAGGCGAGGCCGACCGCGTCGGCGACCGGCAGCCCGCCCACGATGGCGCTGGCCGCGAGCGGCACGGCCATGGAGAGCACCGTGCCGAGCCTGAAGTGCCGTACGCCGCGCGTCGGCAGGACGTCCTGGGTGAGCACGCCCGCGACCGCCATGGTCAGCCCGGAGGCCGTGGACAGGAAGGCGGCGAAGGCCCCGCCCGCCACCAGCGCGCCGAGCAGGTCGCCGCCGACGCCGCCGATCATCCGGTCGGGCAGCAGCAGCACGGCGGCGTCCGCGTCACCGGTGAGGGTGAGTTCGGGGGTGTAGAGCCTGCCGAGGGCGCCGTAGACGGGCGGCAGCAGGTAGAAGGCCCCGATCAGGCCGAGCACGGCCACCGTGGTGCGGCGGGCGGCGACGCCGTGCGGGCTGGTGTAGAAGCGCACGACGACGTGCGGCAGCCCCATCGTGCCGAGGAAGGTCGCGAGGATGAGCCCGTACGTGGCGTACAGGGGGCGTTCCTCGCGGCTCGACTCCAGCGGGGTGGACATGCCGCCGCCGGTGTCGCGGTCCGCCGCCGGGACGGGCGCGCCCTGGGCGAAGGTCAGCCGGGTGCCGGCCGCGATGCGGTGGCTGCCGGCAGAGAGGCGTACCCGCTCGCCGGCATGGGTCCTGCCGTCGATCGTGCCGCTCGCCGTCACGGTCAGCGGGCCGCGCAGGGTCAGGTCGACGCTGTCGGCGACGCGCACCACGCGCTGCTCGCGGAAGGTCGCCGGCTCCTGGAAGGGGTGGCGGGGCGCGCCGTCGCCCTGCCAGGCGAGGACGAGGAAGAGGGCGGGCACGAGCAGCGCGGTCAGTTTGAGCCAGTACTGGAAGGCCTGCACGAAGGTGATGCTGCGCATGCCGCCGGCGGCGACGGTGGCGACCACGACGAACGCCACGATGATCCCGCCGAGCGACTGGGGCGCACCGGTCAGCACCGTCAGCGTCAGTCCGGCGCCCTGGAGCTGGGGCAGCAGATACAGCCAGCCGACACCGACGACGAACGCCCCGGCCAGCCGCCGTACCGGGTGGGAGGCGAGCCGGGCCTCGGCGAAGTCGGGCAGCGTGTAGGCGCCGGAGCGGCGCAGCGGGGCGGCGACGAACAGCAGCAGCACCAGATAGCCGGCGGTGTAGCCGACCGGGTACCAGAGCATGTCGGGGCCCTGGACCAGGACCAGGCCCGCGATGCCGAGGAAGGAGGCGGCGGAGAGGTACTCGCCGCTGATCGCGGCGGCGTTGAGGCGGGGGCCGACGGTGCGGGAGGCGACGTAGAAGTCGGAGGTGGTGCGGGAGATGCGCAGGCCGAACGCGCCGACGAGGACGGTGGCCACGACGACGAGGGCGACGGCGGGGACGGCGTAGCTGGAGTTCATCGGCGCACCACGTCACCGGTCTTCGACGAGGCGGACGAAGTCCCGTTCGTTGCGCTCGGCACGCCGTACGTACCACAGGCCGAGCAGGACCAGCGGGGCGTAGAGGCAGAAGCCGAGGACGGCCCATTCGAGGCGGCGGGCGTCCGGCATGGCGGCGAAGACCAGCGGCAGCGGGCCGACCAGCAGCACGAGGAAGGCGAACACGGCGAGCGCGGCGCGCAGTTGGGTGCGCATCAGGGAGCGGACGTAGGTGTGGCCGAGGGTGGTCTGCTCGTCGATCTCGGTGCGGGGCCGGTAGTAGCCGAACGCCCTGCGGGCGCGGCGGGGCGGGCCGGTGACGACGACGCGCCGCTCGGCGGGGTCCTGGCCGGGCACGGCTAGGGCCTCCTCATCAGCAGGTCCCGCAGCTCGCGGGTGTGGCGGCGGCTGACCTGGAGCTCCTCGCCGCCCACCAGGACGCTCACCGTGCCCGCGTCCAGGCGCAGTTCACCGACGTGGCGCAGGGCCACGAGATGGCGGCGGTGGATGCGGACGAAGCCGCGCGAGCGCCAGCGGTCCTCCAGGGTGGACAGCGGTATGCGGACGAGATGGCTGCCCTTGTCGGTGTGCAGGCGGGCGTAGTCGCCCTGGGCCTCGACGTGGGTGATGTCGTCGACGGACACGAAGCGGGTCACGCCGCCGAGCTCCACGGGGATGTGGTCGGGGTCGGGCTCGTGCACGGGAATGCGGGGGGCGGCGCCGGCGAGTTCGACGGCCCGGCGCACGGCCTCGGCGAGCCGCTCCTTGCGGACGGGCTTGAGGACGTAGTCGACGGCCTTGAGGTCGAAGGCCTGTACGGCGAAGTCCTCGTGGGCGGTGACGAACACGACGAGCGGCGGCTTCGCGAACCCGGTCAGCAGCCGTGCGAGGTCGAGCCCGTCGAGGCCGGGCATGTGGATGTCGAGGAAGACGACGTCGATCGCCTCCGGCCCGCCCGGCCCGGACTGCAGCGCGCGGTTGATGCGGCGCAGCGCCTCGGTCGCGTCGCCCGCGCCCTCCACGCTGCCGATGCGCGGGTCCGCGTTCAGCAGATAGAGCAGTTCCTCCAGCGAGGGGCGTTCGTCGTCGACGGCGAGGGCGCGCAGCATGAACCCGGAGTCTAGGAGGAATCCGCACGTGTGGACATGTGCCGGGCGTGGCCGTATTCGCTGGATACAGTGCCGACATGAACAGCAGGCCCGCGCCGTTCGACGAGCTCGACCGGAAGATCATCACCGCGCTGATGGCCAACGCCAGGACGAGCTTCGCCGAGATCGGCGCGGTCGTGGGGCTGTCGTCGACAGCCGTCAAGCGCCGCGTCGACCGGCTGCGCGACACGGGGGTGATCACCGGGTTCACGGCCACGGTGGAGCCGTCCGCGCTGGGCTGGCGCACGGAGGCGTACGTCGAGGTGTACTGCGAGGGCGCGGCCCCGCCGCGGCGGCTGGCGGAGGTGGTGCGCAACCACCCGGAGATCACGGCGGCGATGACGGTGACCGGCGGGGCGGACGCGCTGCTGCACGTGCGGGCGCGGGACGTGGAGCACTTCGAGGAGGTGCTGGAGCGCATCCGCACCGAGCCGTTCATCCGCAAGACGATCAGCGTGATGGTGCTCTCCCACCTGCTCCCCGAGAGCCCCGAGGCGGGCGCCACGCAGCCCGCGCCCGAGGCACCGCCCGAATAGGCGTCCGAGTACGCAGCAGCGCTGCGCAGGATCGGCCAAAGACGCAGCATTCCTGCGCAGACACGCAATTCATGTTGCTTGTCGCGTGTCTCCGTCACTTCCTACCTTGGTGTCAACCCTCAGTGACGCTCAGGAAGCGGAGGAACCCCTCTGTGTCCGACACCCGTGTGCCGCGCCGGCGGCGCTTCCTCGTCTGCGAACCCAGACATTTCGCCGTGCAGTACGCGATCAACCCCTGGATGCATCCCGACGCCCAGCCCGACGCCGACCTGGCCCGTGCGCAGTGGCGGGCGCTGATCGGCGCCTACCGGACCCACGGCCACATGGTCGACACCGTGGAGCCCGCCCCCGGGCTCCCGGACATGGTCTTCGCCGCCAACTCGGCGGTCGTCGTCGACGGCCGCGTCTTCGGCTCCCTCTTCCACGCGCCCGAGCGGCGCCCGGAGTCCACGCACTACGACACCTGGTTCACGACGGCCGGCTTCGCCGTCCACCGTCCCGAGTCCGTCTGCGAGGGCGAGGGCGACCTGGTCTGGACGGGGCGCTACATGCTGGCCGGCACCGGATTCCGCACCACCCGCGAGGCGCACCGCGAGGTGCAGGAGTTCTTCGGCCACCCGGTGATCAGCCTGACCCTGGTGGACCCGCGCTTCTACCACCTGGACACCGCGCTGTTCGTGCTGGACGACTCCGCCGAGGGCAACAACGTCGCGTACTACCCGGAGGCGTTCTCGCCGGGCAGCCGGGAGGTGCTGGCGCGGCTGTACCCGGACGCCGTGCTCGCCACCCTCGACGACGCACTGGCCTTCGGCCTCAACTCCGTGTCCGACGGCCGCAACGTCTTCATCGCGCCGCAGGCCGAGGCGCTCACCTCCGCTCTCGCCGACCGCGGCTATGTTCCCGTACCCGTCGACCTGTCCGAGTTCCGCAAGGCAGGCGGCGGCATCAAGTGCTGCACCCAGGAGATCCGTTCATGACCGCTGCCGTGACCTCCCGTTCGTCCGCCGACCTGATCCGCGCCGAGGAGCCGGTCCTGGCGCACAACTACCACCCGCTGCCCGTGGTGGTCGCCCGCGCGGAGGGCACCTGGGTGGAGGACGTCGAGGGCCGCCGCTACCTCGACATGCTGGCCGGCTACTCGGCCCTCAACTTCGGCCACCGCCACCCGCGGCTGATCGAGACGGCCCACCGCCAGCTCGACCGGCTCACCCTCACCTCCCGCGCCTTCCACAACGACAAGCTCGCCGAGTTCGCCGAGCGGCTGGCCGCCCTGACCGGCCTCGACATGGTGCTGCCGATGAACACCGGCGCCGAGGCGGTCGAGTCCGGCATCAAGGTGGCCCGCAAATGGGCCTACGAGGTCAAGGGCGTGCCCGCCGACCGGGCGACGATCGTGGTCGCCGCGGACAACTTCCACGGCCGTACGACGACCATCGTCAGCTTCTCCACGGACGAGACGGCGCGGGCGGGCTTCGGCCCTTTCACGCCCGGCTTCCGGATCGTGCCGTACAACGACCTGGCGGCGCTGGAGGCGGCGGTCGACGAGACCACCGCCGCCGTGCTCATCGAGCCCATCCAGGGCGAGGCGGGCGTGGTCATCCCGGACGACGGCTATCTGACCGGCGTGCGCGAGCTGACCCGGCGCACGGGCTGTCTGTTCATCGCGGACGAGATCCAGTCGGGGCTCGGCCGCACCGGCCGCACCCTCGCCGTCGAGCACGAGGACGTCGTCCCCGACATGCTGCTGCTGGGCAAGGCGCTGGGCGGCGGCATCGTGCCGGTCTCCGCGGTGGTCGCCCGCCGGGACGTGCTCGGCGTGCTGCGCCCGGGCGAGCACGGCTCGACGTTCGGCGGCAACCCGCTGGCCGCCGCGGTCGGCACGGCGGTGGTCGGGCTGCTGGAGACCGGCGAGTTCCAGCACCGGGCGGCCGAGCTGGGCGTGGTGCTGCGCGGCGGTCTCGCAGCCCTCCTCGGCAAGGGCGTGGCCGGCTTCCGTGCGCGGGGCCTGTGGGCGGGCGTCGACATCGAACCGGCCATCGGCAGCGGGCGCGAGATCAGCCGCCGGCTGATGGACGAGGGGGTTCTGGTCAAGGACACCCACGGTTCGACCATCCGGCTGGCACCGCCGCTCACCATCACGCCCCAGGAGCTGGAGTCGGCCCTGGGAGCACTGGAGCGGGTGCTCGCCGCGTGACCCCGGGGGGGGCGGCCCGGTGCCGCCCCCCGCGCACTTCTCCCGCCCGGGTGCCTCCACGCAACGCCCGAAGGGTGAAGACTGGGACAAGTGGTGGTAGACCACTCTCAGCGACAGAGAGGTCGGCCGTGGGCACACAGGAGGAGCAGGCTCTCGCCCGGCAGCGGTTCGACGTGGCCGATGCCGTGCCCTTGCTGCTCGATGCGCGGGGCGTGGTGATCAGCTGGACGCACGACGCCCAGCGGCTGCTGCAGTACACGTCCGCCGAGGTGGTGGGCACCAGGGTGACCGGGCTGCTGGCGGCCGAGGACGCCGCGCGTGTGCCCCAGCTGGCCGAGCGCTGCCGCACGGACGGCGGCTGGGCGGGGCTGCTCACCGCCCGCCGCAAGGACGGGCAGCAGGTCAGGGTGATGGTGCGCGTCACGCCGGCCGCGGACCCCGACGGCGCCACCCGGTGGCTCGCCCTCGTCTCCGACATGGCCGGAGCGCCGGGCTGGGACATGAGCCGCCCGGTGCTGGAGCAGATGGTCACGCACTCGCCCGTCGGCATAGCGATCGTGGACACGACCCTGCGCTGCGTGTGGTCGAACGCGGCGCTGGAGCAGTTCGGCGGCGGCTCCGCCCGAGAGCGGCTCGGGCGGCGGATGGCGGAGATCCAGCCCGGTCTGGACGCCGAGGGCATCGAGGACCGGATGCGGCACGTGCTGCGCACCGGCGAGCCGGTCTTCGGCTACGAGCAGGTGGGCCATGTACGGGCCGCGCCGCACCGGGAGACGGCGCACATGCTGTCCTTCGCCCGGCTCGACGACGAGCAGGGCCGTGCGATGGGCGTCTACTACACGGTCGTCGACGTCACCGAGCGCCACCGCGCCCGCCAGCGCCTGGCCCTGCTCGACCGGGCCGGCGAGCGCATCGGCCGCACCCTCGACGTCGTACGCACCGCGCAGGAACTGGCCGACGTGGCCGTGCCCGAATGCGCCGACTTCGTCGCCGTGGACCTGCTGGACACGGTGCTGCGGGGCGCGGAGCTCACCCCGGGGCCGCTGAGCGTCTCGGACCGGGTGCCGCTGCGCCGTGCCGGGCACCAGTCGGTGAACCCGGGCGTCCCGGAGGCCGTGGTCGAGATCGGCGAGGTGGCCCGGTATCTCTCCGGGTCACCGCCGGTCCGCTGTCTGAGCACGGGCACCTCCTGGCTCGAGGAGCGGCTCGACCCGCTCGCCACGGAGTGGGACGCGGACATGGCCGGCAGGCGGGCGTCGACCTTCCTGGAGCTGGGGCTGCACTCCGTGATGATCGTGCCGATCCGCGCGCGGGGCGTCACGCTGGGCGTCACCACCTTCTTCCGGCGCCGCCGGCAGGAGCCGTTCGACGCGGACGACCTGAGCCTGGCCGAGGACCTCGTGTCGCGGGCGGCGGTCTGCGTGGACAACGCCCGCCGCTACACCCGCGAACGCGATGCCGCCCTGGTGCTCCAGCGCAGCCTGCTGCCCCGCCGGCTGCCCGAGCAGAACGCGGTGGAGGTGGCCGCCTGCTACCGGCCGGCCGACGAGCTCACCGGCCTGGGCGGCGACTGGTACGACCTGATCCCGCTGTCCGGCGCGCGCGTCGCCCTGGTCGTGGGCGAGGTTCCCGGCCACGGCATCGACGCCGCCGCGGCCATGGGCCGCCTGCGCACCGCCGTACGCACCCTCGCGGCGCTGGACCTGCCGCCGGAGGAGGTGCTCGCGCACCTCGACGACCTGGTGGCGCGCACGGCCCGCGAGGAGGGCGTCGCGCCGGACGCGACCGAGGGCGCCGGCAGGGAGGTCGCCGGATCCGGGTGTGTCTACGTCGTCTACGACCCCGTCGACGGGCAGTGCACGATGGCCGCCGCCGGCCATCCCGCGCCCGCCGTCGTGCTGCCCGACGGCAGCGTCACCTTCGTCGACCTCCCGCAGGGCTCACCGCTCGGCGCGGGCGGCCCGCCCTTCGAGGCGGTGGAGCTGGCCCTGGCGGAGGGCAGCACGCTCGCCCTGCACACCGACGGGCTGCTGGCCCGCGAGGACCGCGACTGGGCCGTGGACACGGACCGGGAGCGGCTGCGCGAGGCCCTGGAGCAGGTCGAACCGGCGCTGGACGTGCGCTGCCTGGCCGTGGTGGACGCGCTGGTCCCGGCCCGGCCGCACGACGACGTGGCCCTGCTGCTGGCCCACACCCGGCTGCTCGGCGTCGACCAGGTCGCGGACTGGGATCTGCCCGCGGACCCGGCCGTGGTCGCGGACGCCCGCAAGGAGGCCGCCCGGCAGCTCGCCGAGTGGGGCCTGGAGGAGCTGGCCTTCACCACGGAACTCGTGGTCAGCGAGCTGGTCACCAACGCCATCCGGTACGCCTCCGGACCCGTCCGGCTGCGCCTGATCAGGGACCAGACCCTGATCTGCGAGGTCTCCGACGGCGGCGCCACCGCCCCGCACCTGCGCCATCCGCGCGCCACGGACGAGGGCGGCCGCGGGCTGCTGCTGGTCTCGCAGTTCACCCAGCGCTGGGGCACCCGCTTCGTGCCCGAGGGCAAGGTCATCTGGGCGGAGCAGTCCCTGGAGGATCCTCCGGGCTGACGGACGAGCGGTGCGCAGGGCGCGGGACGCGGGAAAATGACGTGAGACCGGCGGTGGAGGCGATGGCCATGGACGACGAGGCGATCGACTACGCGGCGGTGTTCCAGTGCCTGCCGGGGATGGTGGCGCTGCTGACGCCGGGGCTGGTCTACGCGGACGCGAACGAGGAGTTCCTGCGGACGGCCGGCCGCACCCGTGAGCAGGTGGTCGGCCGCTATCTGTTCGACGTCTTCCCGGACAACCCGAACGACTCCACCGCGTCGGGCATGCGCAACCTCGCGGCCTCGCTGAAGCGGGTGCTGGAGACCGGCGAGCGCGACGCCATGGCCCTGCAGCGCTACGACGTGGAGGACCCCGAGCGGCCCGGGGAGTGGCAGGAGCGGTACTGGAGCCCGGTCAACGCCCCGGTGCGCGACGCGGACGGGAACGTGGTGCTGTTTGTGCACCGCGTCGAGGAGGTCACCGAGCTGATCCGGGCCCGGGGCGGCCCGAGCGGCAGCCGGGCGCGGGTGCTCGAGGCCGAGCTCTACACCCGCGCGCGCGAGCTGCAGGAGCTCAACGAGCGGCTGCGGCAGGCCCACGCCCGCGAGCGGGAGGTGGCCCTCGCGCTCCAGGAGGCGATGCTGCCCGCCCGCCGGCAGGTCGGCCACCACGACGCGGCCGTACGCTACCGTCCCGCCGTCGGCGCGCTCAACGTGTGCGGGGACTGGTACGACGTGGTCGACCTGGTGGGCGGCAACCGCATCGGGGTGGCGGTGGGCGACGTGGTGGGGCACGGCCTCCCGGCCGCCGGGGTCATGGGGCAGCTGCGCAGCGCGCTGAGCGCCGCCTCCCGCGTCGCCGTGGGACCGGCCGAGGCGCTGAACGTCCTGGGCCGGTACGCGCACGTGGTCGACGGCGCCGAGTCCGCCACCGCTGTGACGACCTTCATCGACTTCGACGAGCACACCATCGCCTACAGCAGCGCCGGGCATCCGCCGCCGGTCCTGGTCCACGCCGACGGGCGCATCGAACTCCTCGACCAGGCCACCGACCCGCCGCTCGACGCCCGCTTCGACCCCCTCCCCCGGCCCCAGGCCATCACACGCTACGACGAGGGCGCCACCCTCGTCCTCTACACCGACGGCCTGATCGAGCGCAGACACGAGGACATCGACACCGGCCTGGAGCGGCTCACCGACGCCCTCTTCCGCCACCGCTCCGACGACCCCGAGACCCTCGCGGACGCGGTGCTCCTGGAGCTGCTGCCACCAGGGGGTGCCACCGACGACACCGCCTTGGTCATCGTCCGGCTGTGAGCGAGCAGAGGGGTGCGCGTGGGCACAAGAGCCGTTCGTACGCCAGCAGTTGAGCGCGATCGCGCCATGATGCGGCATCGGGTTGCTGTCTACCGGCCGGTAACTGGAGGCTGGTGCCGCAGTTGTCCCCACGCACGCTACGCGGTGTCCGCCGTGTTCCGGCGAACTGCGCCTGCACATAGACTGGCGACCCCACGACACGCCGGTTGACCTGCTGGAACGAGGCGGCCCAGGCGATCCGCCGGAGTGAGGAGCGACCCCTTTGTTCTACTACGTACTCAAATACGTGTTGTTGGGACCACTGCTGAGACTGTTCTTCCGGCCCCGTATCGAAGGTCTCGACAACGTACCGGCACAGGGCCCGGCCATCGTCGCCGGCAACCACCTGTCCTTCTCCGACCACTTCCTGATGCCGGCGATGCTCAAGCGCCGCATCACCTTCCTCGCGAAGAAGGAGTACTTCACCGGACCGGGCGTCAAGGGCCGGCTGACCGCGGCCTTCTTCCGCAGCGCCGGGCAGATCCCGGTCGACCGCACCGGCAAGGAGGCGGGCCAGGCCGCGATCCGCGAGGGCCTCGGCGTGCTGGGCAAGGGCGAGCTGCTCGGCATCTACCCGGAGGGCACCCGCTCCCACGACGGCCGCCTCTACAAGGGCAAGGTGGGCGTCGCGGTGATGGCCCTGAGGGCCCAGGTCCCGGTGATCCCCTGCGCGATGATCGGCACCTTCGAGGCGCAGCCGCCCGGCAAGGTCGTCCCGAACCTCCACCCCGTGGTCATCCGCTTCGGCAAGCCCCTGGACTTCTCCCGTTACGCCGGCATGGAGAACGAGAAGGCGGTCCTGCGGGCCATCACCGACGAGATCATGTACGCCATCCTGACGCTGTCCGAGCAGGAGTACGTCGACCAGTACGCGGCCGTCGCCAAGGCGGAGCAGGCCGCGGCGGCCAAGACCGCGGAGAAGGAGCGCCGGTTCCCGCGGATGCCGCTGGGCTAGAGCGCGAGCGCGGATGAGGGGTGGCCGGAGATCTCCGGCCACCCCTCATGTCGTCGCGGTGGCGGTTACGGCCTGGGTGTGGCGTGCGGGGTGCAGGTCACGTCCGCGGCGTCCAGCCTGCCGTGCACCAGGTAGGCGTCCACCCTCTGGTTGATGCACGGGTTGACCAGGCCGGTCACGCCGTGCGAGCCCGCGTCCTTCTCGGTGATCAGGCGCGAGCCCTTGAAGCGGTGGTGCAGTTCGACGGCGCCGCCGTACGGAGTGGCGGCGTCCCGCGTGGACTGCACGATCAGGACCTGCGGCAGGCCCTTGTGCGTTCTGACGTTCACCGGGTGGTGCTGCTTCACCGGCCAGGTGGCGCACGGCAGGTTCAGCCAGGCGTTGGCCCACGTCATGAACGGGTAGTTCCTGTTGAGCGCGGTGTTGTCCCTGTCCCACTTCCGCCAGCTGCTGGGCCACTTGGCGTCCGTGCACTCGACCGCCGTGTAGACCGCGTTGCCGTTCTCCGCGGAGATGTTGCCCGCGGTGTCGGCCATGTCCGGGGCGGCGGCGTCGATCAGCGCCTGGGTGTCGCCGGCCACGTACTCGCTGAACACCGTCGCGATCGGCACCCACGCGGAGTCGTAGTACGGGGCGCTCTGGAAGAAGCCGATGAGCTCGGCCGGGCCGACGACCCCGCCGATCGGGCTCTTCTCGGCGGTGGCGCGCAGCTCGAGCCACTTCGCCTGGACCGCGGCCCGCGTGGTGCCGAGGTGGAAGGCGGCGTCGTGCGCGGCGACCCAGTCCTCCCAGTCCTTCCAGCGGCCCTCGAAGGCGACGTCCTGGTCCAGGTTGGCCTGGTACCAGATCTTCTCCCGCGACGGGTTGACCACGCTGTCCACGATCATCCGGCGCAGATGGCCGGGGAACATGGTGCCGTAGACGGCGCCGATGTAGGTGCCGTATGAGACGCCCAGGTAGTTGAGCTTCCGCTCGCCGAGGGCGGCACGGATCACGTCCAGGTCGCGCACGGTGTTCGGCGTGGTCATCTGGGAGAGCATCGCCCTGCCGGTGCGCTCGGCGCAGCCGTCGGCGTACTCGCGGGCCAGCTTGCGCCGGGCCAGTTTGTCCGCCCCGCCGTCCGGCACCGGGTCCAGCTTGGGCGCCTTGACGAACTCCTGCGGATCGGCGCAGGAGATGGGCGCGGAGTGGCCGACGCCGCGCGGGTCGAAGCCCACGAAGTCGTACGCCTTGGCCACGTTCGCCCACACCGGGTTCCTGGTGGTGACCCGGGTCGGGAAGCGCAGTCCGGAACCGCCCGGTCCGCCCGGGTTGTAGACGAGCGAGCCCTGCCGCTCGTCCTTCGTCCCGGTGTTGCCGACACGGTCCACGGCGAGCTTGATGTGCTTGCCGTACGGTCGGGCGTAGTCCACCGGCACGCTGACCCAGCCGCACCGAATGGGCTTGGCCAGACCCCAGTCGGCCGGGCAGTCCGCCCAGTCGACACCGGTGCGGGCCGCCTGCCGGGCGGCGATGGCGGCGCCGCGGGCCTCGCGGTCCTGCCCGCCCCACGAACTCGCGCTCGCGCTCGCACCGGGCGCCGCGACGGCGCCGGCCAGGAGCGTGACGGTGACGAGCGCGCGGGCCGAGCCGAGCGCGGTCACCCGCCTGTTCGGTCTCATTCGCCTCAAGTGTGACCCTCCCCATGCGTCAATGGCGGTAGAGGGATCCTGTCGGCTGTGAACTGCCTGAGAACAGAGGGCATTTACGCTTTTTGCCAATCCGATAAACGGAGACGGGTGTCCCGCTCAGCGGAGCGTCACCGAAGAGCGGCCAGCGCCTCGTCCAGCAGCCGCCGCAGCCGCAGCCCGTCGGCCGCCACGGCACCGACCAGTGCGGCGGGCCCGGCGAGCGGCATGACGACGGCACCCTCGCCCAGCACCCGCGCCGCCACCGGTTCCGCGGCGAACTCGGGCCGTACGACGACGAGTTGACCGACCGCCCGGTGCCCGCCCAGCACGGCGGGACCGTCCCACCCGCCAGGGGCCCCGGGCCCGCAGGCCAGCTCCTGGTCGAGCACGGTCCGTCCCTCGACGCACACCGTAAGACGGCTGGTCAGCCGACCGGGTTCCTCCCCGGCCCGCCCGAGTACCTGTTCCTCGCGCAGCACGAGCCGCGCCCCGGCGGCGAGTTCGGCCCGGGTGCCGACGTGAAGATCGCTGCCCCGCGCGGAGATCAGCTGCTCGGGCAGCCACTCCAACTCGCCCCCGGCGGCCACCCGCAGCCGCACGTCGTAGCGCGCGGCCCCCTTGGCCTGCCCCGGCAGCGCGATGGTGGCGGCGGCCGACCCGACGCGCAGCCGTGCTCCGGCCGCCACCTCCGCCCGCACCGCGAACGCGTCCCCGCCCAGCGGCCCGCTCATCGCCCCGACGAGCACGACGCGGGCCTCCTCGGCGCTCCCCCGGGTCCGCCGCGGGGCGAGGGGCCCGTCCCCCTCCAGCACGGGCAGGGCCGTACCGCCCCTGCCGTCCGGGCGGGCGACGATCCGGGCGGCGGCGCGCACCCCGCTCACGTTCACGCCGTCCACGCGGCGAGCTGCCCCCGAACCCAGCCGGCCACGTCCCGCACGCCGGCCTCGCCCCGCAACGACTGCAGGACGACGGGGAGTTCGGCCCGCTGCGCCTTGGCGTCGGCCGCCATCCGCCCGAGATCGGAGCCGACGTACGGCGCGAGGTCGGTCTTGTTGACGACGAGCAGATCGGCCGTGGTCACCCCGGGCCCGCCCTTGCGCGGAATGTCGTCGCCTCCCGCGACGTCGATCACGAAGATCTGGGCGTCGACCAGCCCCTTGGAGAAGGTCGCCGTGAGATTGTCCCCGCCGGACTCCACCAGGATCAGGTCCAACGGCCCTACCTCGTCCTCCAGGTCCTCCACGGCCTCCAGATTGGCGGAGATGTCGTCCCGGATCGCGGTGTGCGGGCAGGCCCCCGTCTCCACGGCCGTGATCCGCTCGGGGGGCAACACGGCCTCCCGCAGCAGGAATTCGGCGTCCTCGCGGGTGTAGATGTCGTTGGTGACGACGGCGAGCGAGATCTCGTCCCGCAGCGCCCGGCAGAGCGCGGCGACGGTCGCGGTCTTCCCGGATCCGACGGGCCCGCCGAGCCCGATCCGCAGGGCCCGGCGTGTGCCGTCGGGGCGATGGGCGTCCGCGCCCAGGGCGGAGGGCCCGGCGTGGGTGTGAGCGTGGTCGAGGTGCAAGGGAAACAGCTCCAATGATTCGGTCCGTCCGGCGTTCGCGGCCGCGGCCGTTCGAGCCGGACGGGGGTCGGGGGCGCAGCCCCGGGGTCGGGACGGAGGACGGCGAGGGGCGGACGACTCAGGACGCGAACAACCGGACACCCCAGGCAGCGTGCGACTCGGCGGAGATCTCCAGCAACGGGGCCGACGCCGCAGGCAGCGCACCGACCCCCTCGTCGGCGACAACCCGCGCCACCTCCACGGCCCGATCGGCCACCCGGTCCATCTCCGGCGCCAGCCGGGCCAGCACCCCCGTCGCGTCGAACGGATCGAGGCTCAGCAGCCGCACGACCGCGCCGGCCGGCCCGCTCACACACTCGTACGCCGCACAGTGGGCGGCATCCTCCGGACCCAGTCCGGCCGCCCGGGCCACCCGCCCCAACACCACGGGCTGGTGGGCCCCCTTGGGGAACTCCCGTGCGACGGCGTCGAGTTCGCCGGACGGCCACGTCGCCCGCCCGGCCCGCAGCAACTGCCGCCCCAGCTTGCGCGCGGCCAGCCGCAGGGCGGGCGACGGAGTCCGCGCGTCCGCGGCCGCGTCCAGCTCCCCCGCGTCCACGCCGAGCGCGCCCGCGGCGGCCAGCGACGCGGCGACCAGCCCCGCCGTGTGCAGCCGCCCCCGGCAGAACTCCTCCAGGCTCGCGGCCCCGGTGATCCGCCCGGCCTTCACCGCCGCCTCGGCCCCGCCGGAGTGTGCGTGCCCCCCGGCGGGAAACCGCCCGTCGGCCAGGACCAGCAGCGCGGCCCTAGACATCACGCACCCCGGCATCACGCACGCGGGCATCACTCCACCTCGGCATCGCTCCGCCTCAGAAGAGGAAGTACCGCTGGGCCATGGGCAGTTCGGCGGCGGGCGTCGCCTCCACCAGCTCACCGTCGATGTGCACGGCGAAGCTGTCGGGGTCGACCCGCACCCGCGGCCGCGCGTCGTTCTCGCGCATGTCCGCCTTGGTCACCCCGCGCGTCGACTCGATCGCGGCGAACCGCTTGCCCAGCGAGAGCCGCTCCGGCAGCCCGTCCTCGATCGCGAGCGGCGCCACGAAGTTGACGGAGTTCGCGGCGGGCGCCCGCCCGATCGCCCCGTACATCGGCCGCGGCAGGACCGGCTGCGGCGTCGGGATCGAGGCGTTGGCGTCGCCCATCTGCGCGTAGGCGATCTGCCCGCCCTTGAGGACGAGGTGCGGCTTGACCCCGAAGAACGCGGGTTCCCACAGGACGAGGTCGGCGAGCTTGCCGGTCTCCACCGACCCGATCTCCCGGGCGAGCCCCTGGGCGAGCGCGGGGTTGATCGTGTACTTCGCGACGTAGCGCCGCACCCGCCGGTTGTCCGCCGCCCCGTCGCCGGGCAGCGCACCGCGTCGCCGCTTCATCACGTGCGCCGTCTGCCAGGTGCGCAGGACGACCTCGCCGACCCGCCCCATGGCCTGGGAGTCGGAGGAGATGATCGAGATGGCGCCCAGGTCGTGCAGGATGTCCTCCGCGCCGATGGTGGAGGGCCGGATCCGCGACTCGGCGAAGGCGAGGTCCCCGGGCACCGCCGGGTTGAGGTGGTGGCACACCATCAGCATGTCGAGGTGCTCCTCGGCGGTGTTGACGGTGAACGGCCGCGTGGGGTTGGTCGAACTCGGCAGCACGTGCGGCTCGGAGACGACGGTCATGATGTCCGGCGCGTGCCCGCCGCCCGCGCCCTCGGTGTGGTACGCGTGGATGCCGCGACCCGCGATCGCGGCGAGCGTGTCGCCCACGAAGCCGGCCTCGTTGAGCGTGTCCGTGTGGATGGCGACCTGGATGCCGGTCCGCTCGGCGACGGTCAGCGAGGCGTCGATGACGGCCGGGGTCGAGCCCCAGTCCTCGTGCAGCTTCAGGCCCAGGGCGCCGCCGCGGATCTGCGACAGCATCGCCTCGTGCGAGACGGTGTTGCCCTTGCCGAGCAGGCCGATGTTGAGCGGGTACTGCTCCATCGCCTCCAGCATCCGCGCAATGTGCCAGGGCCCGGGCGTCACCGTGGTCGCCTTCGAGCCCTCGGCCGGTCCGGTGCCGCCGCCCACCAGCGTCGTGATGCCGGCGGACAGCGCCTCGTCGGCGATCTGCGGGCAGATGAAGTGGACGTGCGCGTCGATGGCGCCGGCGGTCAGGATGCGCCCGTTGCCGGCGATGACCTCCGTCTCGGGGCCGATCACCAGGTCCGGGTGGACGCCGTCCATGGTGTCGGGGTTGCCGGCCTTGCCGATGCCGGTGATCCGCCCGTCGCGCAGCCCGACGTCGGCCTTGACGATGCCCCAGTGGTCGACGACGACCGCACCCGTGATGACCGTGTCCGGGGTGCCGTCCGCACGCGTGGCACGCGACTGGCCCATGGACTCGCGGATGACCTTGCCACCGCCGAACACCGCCTCGTCGCCGGCGAGTCCGGGCCCGCCGCAGCGGTCCTCCTCGATCTCGATCAGCAGATCGGTGTCGGCGAGCCGGATCCGGTCGCCGGTGGTGGGCCCGAACAGGTCGGCGTACGCCGCGCGCGAGATCTCAGCCATCGAGGGCACCTCCGGTCTCCCCGCGCAGCCCGGGCACCACCCGGGCACCGGTGAGCGGGACGAGTTCCACCTCGACGGGGATGCCGGGCTCGAAGCGCACGGCCGTACCGGCGGCGACGTTGAGCCGCAGGCCGCGCGCGGCGGCGCGGTCGAAGTCCAGGCCGGGGTTGGCCTCGGCGAAGTGGTAGTGGGAGCCGACCTGGACCGGCCGGTCCGCGGCGTTGAGGACGGTCAGCCGGGTGACCTCGCGGCCCTCGTTGCAGACGACGGGCTCGTCCGCAAGCAGGATCTCGCCGGGAATCATCGAGCCTCCTGGACGATCGGGTCGTGGACGGTGACGAGCTTGGTGCCGTCGGGGAAGGTCGCCTCGACCTGGACGTCGTGGATCATCTCGGGGATGCCTTCCATGACGTCGTCGCGGGTGAGCAGCGTGCGCCCGGAGGCCATGAGTTCGGCGACCGTGCGGCCGTCGCGTGCGCCTTCGAGGATGTGCGAGGTGATGAGGGCGACCGCTTCGGGGTGGTTGAGCCTCAGCCCACGGGCCCGGCGCTTCTCGGCGACGTCGGCCGCGACGTGGATCAGCAGCCTCTCTTGCTCGTGCGGGGTCAGTTGCACGTCCCACCTCACAGTCCTCGCCCGGACCGTGCGGGGTCCGGTTGCCGCGGCCCCGGGGCAAACTCCCTGGTGGCGTGGACCGGAGGCTAGTTGGGCCGAGTTTCGGCCACGTTAACCGGACTGTGATCCGGTGTGCCGCTCCCGCACGCTCATCAGCCCCCGCAGGCCGTCGCGCAGGATCTCGGCCGGCGCCGGGCCGAACAGGGCCTGCTGGGCGAGGAATCCCATCGCCGCGGCCATCATGGTGCGCGCCACGTGGTCCGGGGTCACGTCCGGGCGCATCATCCCGGCGTCCTGGTACGCCTCGGCGATCCGTGCCCAGGTCTGCTGCACCGCGCCGTAGCCCTCACGCAGGAGGGACGCCAGCTCGTCGTTGCGGAGCGTCTCCGTCCACACCTGGACGACCAGCCGCGGGAACGCGGGCCGTCCGTCCACGGTGACCGACTCCTTGGTGGCGAGCACCCGGCTGAGCACCGAGGACACCAGGACGTCCGGCGGCGGGGGCGGAGCGCTGCGGGCGGCCTCCTCGAAGCCTTCGTGGACCTGGCCGAGCACCTCGCCGACGATCGCGGCGATGAGCGCGTCCTTGCCGCTGAAGTAGCGGTACACCGCCCCGGCCGACAGGTCGACCTCCTTCAGCACGTCCTGCATGGACGTGGCGTGGAAGCCGTTGCGGGCGAAGCACACGGCGGCACCGTCGAGGATCTGCCGGCGGCGGGCGTCGAGGTGTTCCTGGGATACGCGGGCCATGGCCCCCAAAGTAAAACGAACATTCCTTCTTGACAAGGCCCGGCATCCGCAGGACGGTGGTGACACCGCTAAAACGAACGATCCTTCTTTTTACGGCCCGCCACCCCGGCCGACCGCCGCTCCCCGGAGAGGAACCCATGTCCCCCGCATCCGCTACCCCCGCACGGACCCACACGCGCCGCCTGATCGCGATCACCGTGCTCGTCCCGGCGCTCGCCGCGCTCGCCCTGTGGGCCTTCGCCTGGCCCGCCGCCCGTACCGCACCCCGCGACCTGCCGCTCGGCGTCGCCGGTCCCACCGCCGCCACCGCACCGATGGAGCAGCGACTGGCACGGCACGAGGGCGCCTTCGAGATCCACCGCTACGCCGACGAGGCCGCCGCCCGGCAGGCGATCGAGGACCGGACCGTATACGGCGCGCTGGTGGTGACCGCCCAGGGCCCGGAGCTGCTGACCGCGTCCGCCGCGAGCCCGGTGGTGGCGCAGACGCTCCAGCAGGTGGTGGTGCGGCAGGCGTCGGCCACCGGCACCCCGGTGCGGACCGTCGACGTCGTGGCCGCCCCGCCGAAGGACCCGCGCGGCGCCGCCCTGACCTCGAGCGTGCTGCCGCTCGCCCTGGCCGGGATCGCGGCCGGCTCGGTGGTGACCCTGCTCGGACTGCGCGGTATGCGGGCCGTGGCCGCACTGGTGGGCGCCGCCGCCCTGACCGGCACGGCCGCGGCGGGCATCGCGCACAGCTGGCTCGGGGTGCTCACCGGTGACTGGTGGGCCGAGGCGGGCGTGCTGGGCCTGGCGACGCTGGCCGTGAGCGCCGCGGTCGCCGGGCTGGCCGCGCTGCTCGGCACGGCCGGCATCGGGGTCGCCGCGGGCGTGGTGATGCTGTTCGGCAACCCGTTCTCCGGCGCTCCCTCGGCCCCGGAGATGCTGCCCCACCCGGTCGGCGAGATCGGCCAGTGGCTGCCGCCGGGGGCCGGCACCACCCTGCTGCGCTCGGTGTCGTTCTTCGACGGCGCCGCGGCGACCGGCCCTGCCCTGACGCTCACCTGGTGGGCCGCCCTGGGGCTGGGCGCCGTACTGCTCGGCAACGCGCTGCGCGGACGGGCGCGGTCGGCCACCACGGCCGGTGAGCGGGAGCTCGTGGCGGTCGGCTGACCGCGGGAACCGGCCGCACACGATCGACCGTGCACCCCCGCTGTAGCGGACGGGGGTGCACGGTCTCCTTCGTTCGGGCGCGGGACCGCCCGGCTCCGGACGGGGTACCCGTGGCCCTACGAGGGGCTGGGACCCCGGTGCTCGGCGGTGATGCCGAACCGCTGCCGTTCGCGGGGAGCGGAACCCACCTCGCGGACCCGGGAGACCGCGCTGACCACCTGGTCCTCCGCGGGCTGGTCGAGCGCGTCGAGTCGCTCCAGATCGGCGGCGGAGACCAGGGCGACGAGGGGCTTTCCGTGGCGCGTGACGACGACGCGCTCATTGCCGTACACCACCCGGTTGATCAGGTCGGCGAGCTCAGCCCTGGCTTGCGTCACCGGAATCTCGTAGGCCATACCTCCATCATAACGTCATGTACGTCCTGTACATTTTTTACAGAGACAGCTCTGTCGCGAGGAGGGGTATGCCATGACCCGACCGTCCGCCCGCCACGTCCTGCCGCAGTTCACCGAGCGCACCAGCGCCGGGCAGAAGACGCTGGATCCGTACGCGAAGCTGCTGGAGGAGCGGATCGTCTTCCTCGGCACGCCGATCGACGACACGTCGGCGAACGACGTGCTGGCGCAGTTCATGCATCTCGAGCACCAGGACCCGGACCGGGACATCTCGCTGTACATCAACTCCCCCGGCGGCTCCTACACGGCCATGTCGGCGATCTACGACACCATGTGCTTCGTCGGTTGCGACGTGGAGACGATCTGCATGGGACAGGCGGGCTCGTCGGCGGCGGTGCTGCTCGCGGCCGGCACGCCCGGCAAGCGGCTGGCGCTGCCGGGCGCACGGGTGGTGATCCACCAGCCGGCGCTGTACGAACCGGTCCAGGGCCAGGCCAGCGATCTCGCCATCCAGGCCGACGAGCTGACGCGGACGCGGGAGCGCCTCGAGGAGATGCTGGTCCGGCACACCGGGCGCAGCCACGAGCAGGTGAGCGCCGACATCGAGCGCGACCACATCCTCGACGCCCAAGGGGCGCTGGAGTACGGGCTGGTGGACCGCATCGTCACCAGCCGCACGGCCACCCTGGCCCCGCCCACCGGGCGGTGAGCGGCCCGATGCTCCCACCCGAACTGCCTCCGCTGCCCGCCCTCACCCGCGCCGAGGGCGAGTTGATCGACCGTTACCTCGACGTCGTCGACCTGCTCGGACGCATCAATCCGGCACACCACGGAGACACCTACGGCGGACTGCGGGCCGCGCAGGCGCTGGTGAGCAAGGCGGCAGAGCTGCGCGACGCGCTGGCGCTGATGCACCAGCGCGGCGAGACGGAGGTGCACGCGCCGACGCTGATCCGCGCGCTGCGGGTCCTGGACGGCGAGCGGCGCACCGCACGGGTCACGGTGCCCTCGCTCCCCGACAGTTGACGCGTGCTCGGACGGTCCGGACATCGCGTTTCGACGGCGGGACGTCCGGACCAGCCTCTAAACGGACCAAATGGTGTACCGCCTTTCGGAGTAGACACAGGTCCAATTTTTCGACGGTCCGAGTTGCGCAACACGTCGGCCCCAGGGCGGAACAGAGCGTTCCGCCGCTGGTCCGAGGCTCGTCCGGGCCCTCAACACCGGTTCGAACACAGGGGTGTCCACCCGAACGGGCGAGTGGTGAGTAACAACACAAACCCCCGGTTCCATTGGGATTTTCGGACATCGGTAGGCGAAGATCCCTGTCTGACGACAAGCCCCCGCTGCAGCGGCGGGGCGATCCGGGCGGACGCCGAGTCCTGCCGCCGCCCGGATGACTGGTCGACAGGAGTGGATCGGCAGGAGTGGAGGACCCAAGCACGACGGGTCGCCGGAACGGTCACGCCATGGCCGGGTCGAGCAGCCCTTGGGGTGAAGCCGCGTCAGCGGCCGGGCAACTTCGCCAGCCCGAATCCGACAGGTCATCCTTCACAGGCGGCTGACGAAGGGTTGCGCATGACTGCGCTCAATCGTGTCCCGTCGCTCATGGTCCGGGCCGGTACGGCCTCGGCTCTCACCCTCGCCGCGGTGGGCGGCTCGGTCGTGGTGCCGGGTGTCGCCTCCGAGGCCGCGGCCGCCACGTCGGCGACGAAGGCACTTCACATCGCGGCCGCCAAAAAGGGTTCTCCCTACAAGTGGGGAGCCGCGGGACCGCACAGGTTCGACTGCTCCGGGCTCACGCTGTACTCGTTCAAGAAGGCGGGCAAGAAACTGCCCCGCACGGCGGCCCAGCAGTACAACCGGACCCACCACGTCTCCGCGAAACACCGTAAGGCCGGAGACCTCGTGTTCTTCCACTCCGGCCACAGCGTCTACCACGTGGGCATCTACGCCGGGAAGGGGAAGATCTGGCACGCCCCGAAGACGGGCGACGTCGTGAAGCTGCAGAAGATCTGGACGAAGAGCGTCTGGTACGGCCGGGTCAGCTGACTCTCCCGCGGGGGCGGGGGCGACCTGACACGCCGTCGCCCCCGCGGGGCCTGACCCGGGCTCGACGGGTTACCCGCGGGGCATGGCCGAGCACCGTCCCCGCACCGCGCGCACCGAGACGCCGCTCGGGCGCGCCGACCACGGCGTCGCCGGACCGGCGCGCCCGCCGCCGTGTGCGCCACGGCCGAGCAGGGGCGTGCTGACGTCCACCACCACCGGGTCGTGCTGCCGGTGGTCGAGGTGACGACGCGCAGCCGCGCCGCCGCGTCCGGCTGAGGCCCGCCGCTCCGCTACGGCTCCTGCTGCCCCGCCGCCGTCACGGGCTGCGCGGGGGCGGTCCAGGGAAGTTCGATGGAGACCGTCTTGCCGCCCTCCCTGGTGGGCCGCACCCGCAGTCTTCCGCCGCACTCGGCGGCCAGCCAGCGGATGATCACCATGCCCCGGCCGTTGTCCTGCTGGACGGCGGCGGGCAGTCGCTTCGGGAAGCGGGGGTGGGAGTCCGTGACGCCGATGCGCAGTTCCTCGTCACGGTGGAGTTGGATGTCCACGGTGAAGGTGGGTGACTGCCCGAAGGTGTGCTGTACGGCGTTGGTGGCCAGTTCGGAGACGATGAGCCGGACGGTCTCGGCCGTGTCGCTGCTCGCTGGAAGGCCCCACTCCGCGAGCGTGTCGACCACGTAGCCACGGGCCGCGGAGACCGAGGCCGGCTCGCTCGGCAGAGTGACGGATGCTTCCAGATGGTCTGCCATGGCGCGGTCGTCCCTTTCCCACGGGGCCGGAGTCCGACACGGAGCGGATGGTTCGAGTACGGTCCCGGACTGGTGCTTCGTCGCCAGACTGCCATTACTGCGCCTGTCACGGGTGGCGATCCACCAAGATATGCATATATCTGTCGCTCGATGCGGTGAACTCTGCGACGGGAGACCGTATTTGGGTGGCCCGTAAGGAGTAAGGAGTAGCGCATGCAGCACGGTCCCGCGGTGCGCCGCCGGAAGCTGGGCGCCGAACTGCGTGAGTTGCGCGCGAGTGCGGGGCTCACGAGCGGTGAGGCGGCCCGGCTCGCGGGCTGGCACCAGTCGAAGGTGAGCCGCATCGAAACCGGCGCCAGCGGGGTGAAACCGGCCGATGTGCGGTTACTTCTCGACGTCTACGCCGTGTCGGACGCCCAACTGCGGGAGTTGCTCCTGGTGTTGGCGGGTTCCGACGAGAGCGGCGGCCGGCACCACTGGTGGCACGCCTATCGCGGGGTGCTGCCGCCCACCTACCGGGACTTCATCAGCCTGGAGTCCCAGGCGAGTGCGATGAGCACGCTGGAGACGTCCGTCGTGCCCGGCCTGCTCCAGACGCCCGAGTACGCACGCGCGGTGACCAGGGCGGCGGTCGGCGGACCGGACGACGACCGGCTCGACGCCCTGGTCGAGGTCCGGCTGGCCAGGCAGGACGTGCTGCGCTCGGACCGGCCGCTGAGCCTGAGCGCGGTGCTCGACGAGGCGGTGCTGCGCCGGGAGGTCGGCGGCCCCGACGTCATGGCGCTTCAGCTGCGGCGGCTGCTGGACACGGCGCAGCTGCCTCAAGTGCGGCTGCAGGTACTGCCGTTCGCCGCCGGTGCGCATGTCGGCGTCACCGGCCCTTTCGTAATCTTCTCATTTTCGAGCACTTCTGATCTGGACGTGGTTGTTCTCGACCACTTGACGAGTAGCCTCTACCTGGAACGGAAAGAAGACCTCCGGGCTTACAGCGAGGCCTTCAAGGACCTCCAGTCCCACGCCCTTTCGCCCGAGGACTCGTTGGATTACATCGCCGCGATAGGTGACGGCGCGTAAGGAGGCACCATGTCCGCACTGCCTCGGAACGTACCTTCCAGCAACGATCTGCACGACGTGCGGTGGCTGCGCAGCAGCTACAGCACCGGAGCCAACAACTGCGTCGAAACGGCGCGCCCGCGCTCCGGGCCCCTGGCCGGGCTGCTCGCCGTGCGCGACTCCAAGGACCCGAGCGGTCCCGCCCTGCTCTTCTCCCCCGGGAGCTGGACGGACTTCACCGCCGCAGTCGTGTCCTGATCAGTCCTGCGTCGTGCGGCACACGGCCGTGTCACGCCGACTCATGGTCGCGTCTCGCCGATCACCAGGACAGCGCGTTCGATCTCTGCCCCGGTCAGGTCCGCACGGGCGGTCAGCCTCAGCCGTGAGATGCCGTCGGGCACCGAAGGAGGACGGAAGCACCCCACGGCGAGGCCGGCCGTACGGCAGTCGGCCGCCCACCGCACGGCCTGTTCCGGGGAGGGCGCGCGCACCGAGACCACCGCGGCGTCCGGGCGTACCGCCTCATGCCCCGCGGCGGTCAGCCGTGCGTGCAGTTCTGCGGCCACCGAGCGCGCCCGTGCCGCCCGCTGCGGCTCGCGGCGCAGCAGCCGGAGGGCCGCGAGGGCCGCGCCCGCCGCGGCGGGCGCGAGTCCCGTGTCGAAGATGAACGTCCGGGCCGCGTTGACCAGATGGTCGACGACCCGGGCGGGACCGAGGACGGCTCCGCCCTGGCTGCCGAGCGACTTCGACAGCGTGACCGTGACGACGAGGTCGTCCGCGCCCGCCAGCCCTGCGGCCTGTGCGGCACCGCGGCCGCCCTCGCCCAGGACGCCCAGGCCGTGGGCGTCGTCGACGAGCAGTCCCGCGCCGCGCTCACGGCAGGCCGCGGCCAGTTCGGCCAGCGGGGCCGCGTCGCCGTCGACGGAGAAGACGGTGTCCGACACCACGACGGCCGGACCCTCGTGCGTCCGCAGCGCCTTGCGCACGGCCTCCGGGTCGGCGTGCCCGACCACCTGCCGGGTGCCCCGGGCCAGCCGGCAGCCGTCGATCAGGGAGGCGTGGTTGCCCGCGTCGGAGACGATCAGCGAACCGTGCGGGGCCAGCGTGGCGACCGCGGCGAGGTTGGCCGCGTAGCCGGAGGAGAAGACCAGGGCCGCCTCGAAGCCGCAGAAGTCCGCGAGCTCCCGCTCCAGCTCGGTGTGGAGCTCGGTGGTGCCGGTGACGAGCCGGGAGCCCGTCGCGCCGCCGCCCCAGGTCCGCGCCGCACCGGCCGCGCCCTCGGCGACCTCCGGGTGACGGGCGAGACCCAGGTAGTCGTTGCTCGCGAGATCGAGGAGCGCGGAGTCCGCGGGGCGCGGCCGCAGGGTCCGTACGAGTCCGGCGCGACGGCGCTGCCGCGCCTGTTCGTCGATCCAGCCGAACGCCATGACTCCTCCGGGGCTTTTGTAGGCAGTGAACAGACACTAGCCGGACGCGCGCCACCCCATGATGTGGCAATACACACACGACGAAGTGACTCTCTTGTTCCATCTCTCCTTGGCCCCGAGCGGGTCGGTAGGACAGGATCGGCTCTCATGGACCTGCTGAACACGCTGGTGGACAAGGGGCTTCGGCGCGAGCTGCCGACCCGCGAGGAAGCTCTGGCCGTTCTCGCCACGTCGGACGACGACGTGCTCGACGTGGTGGCCGCGGCCGGGAAGGTGCGCCGGCAGTGGTTCGGCCGACGGGTGAAACTCAACTATCTCGTCAACCTCAAGTCGGGCCTGTGTCCCGAGGACTGCTCGTACTGCTCCCAGCGGCTGGGCTCGAAGGCCGACATCCTCAAGTACACCTGGCTCAAGCCCGAACAGGCCTCGCAGGCCGCCGCCGCGGGACTGGCCGGCGGCGCCAAGCGGGTGTGCCTGGTGGCCTCCGGGCGCGGCCCGACCGACCGGGACATCGACCGGGTCGCGGGCACCATCAAGGCGATCAAGGGCGAGAACGAGAACGTCGAGGTGTGCGCCTGCCTGGGCCTGCTCTCCGACGGCCAGGCCGAGCGGCTGCGTGAGGCCGGCGCGGACGCCTACAACCACAACCTCAACACGTCCGAGGCGACGTACGGGGACATCACGACCACCCACACGTACGCCGACCGGGTGGACACGGTGTCCAAGGCGCACGCGGCCGGGCTGTCCGCCTGCTCGGGCCTGATCGCCGGCATGGGCGAGAGCGACGAGGACCTGGTGGACGTCGTCTTCTCGCTGCGCGAGCTGGACCCGGACTCGGTGCCGGTGAACTTCCTGATCCCGATGGAGGGCACCCCGCTGGCCACGGAGTGGCACCTCACCCCCCAGCGCTGCCTGCGCATCCTGGCGATGGTGCGGTTCGTGTGCCCGGACGTCGAGGTGCGCATCGCGGGCGGCCGCGAGGTGCATCTGCGCACGATGCAGCCGCTCGCGCTGCACCTCGCCAACTCGATCTTCCTCGGCGACTACCTCACCAGTGAGGGCCAGGCGGGCCGGACCGACCTGGAGATGATCGCGGACGCCGGGTTCGAGGTGGAGGGCGCCGGCGAGGTGACGCTGCCGGAGCACCGGGCGACGGCGGGCGGCGGGTGCGGTACGCACGCCGGTGCCGGCTGCGGGTCCCACGAGGACGCCGGCTGCGGGGCGCACGAGGGCGGCGACGTGCGCGGTACGGCCGCGGCCGTGCCCGCGGCGGGCGAGCTGCGTTCCGACCTGGTCGCCGTCCGCCGCCGCGGTGCCGGAACGGACCTCGCGCCCAATGCCTGACCTGCCCGTCCCCGACCTGCTGGAGCTGGACCGGCGACATGTGTGGCATCCGTACGGCCCCATGCCCGGCCGGGCCGAACCGCTCGTCGTGGAGTCGGCGAGCGGGGTGCGGCTGCGCATGGCGGACGGCTCGGGCGAGCTGGTCGACGGGATGTCCTCCTGGTGGTCGGCGATCCACGGCTACAACCACCCGGTGCTCAACGAGGCCGCGCGCGAGCAGCTGGGCCGGATGAGCCATGTGATGTTCGGCGGGCTCACGCACGAGCCCGCCGTCCGGCTCGCGAAGCTCCTTGTCGACATGTCGCCCGACGGTCTGGAGCATGTCTTCCTCGCCGACTCCGGCTCGGTGTCGGTCGAGGTCGCGGTCAAGATGTGCCTGCAGTACTGGCGCTCGCTGGGCCGCCCCGCCAAACGGCGGCTGCTGACCTGGCGCGGCGGCTACCACGGCGACACCTGGCAGCCGATGTCGGTGTGCGACCCCGAGGGCGGGATGCACGAGCTGTGGACCGGGGTGCTGCCCCGGCAGGTGTTCGTGGACGCGCCTCCGGCCGAGTACGACGACTCGTACGCGCAGCGGCTGCGCGCGGCGATCGAGCGGCACGCCGACGAACTGGCCGCCGTGATCGTGGAACCGGTGGTGCAGGGCGCCGGCGGGATGCGCTTCCACTCCCCCGCGTATCTGCGGGTGCTGCGCGAGGCGTGCGACGCGCACGGCGTCCTGCTGGTGTTCGACGAGATCGCGACCGGGTTCGGCCGTACGGGCTCGCTGTTCGCGGCCGGGCACGCGGCCGTGACGCCGGACGTGATGTGCGTCGGCAAGGCGCTCACCGGCGGCTACCTGACCATGGCGGCCACCCTGTGCACGCCGAAGGTGGCCGAGGGCATCTCGCGGGGCGAGGTGCCGGTCCTGGCCCACGGCCCGACCTTCATGGGCAACCCGCTCGCCGCCTCCGTCGCCTGCGCCTCGATCGAGCTGCTGCTCGGCCAGGACTGGCTGGCGGAGGTCAAGCGGATCGAGGCGGGGCTGCGGGCGGGGCTGGCGCCGGCGCTGGAGCTGCCGGGCGTGCGGGACGTGCGCGTCCTCGGCGCCATCGGCGTGGTCCAGCTGGATCACGCCGTGGACATGAGGGCCGCGGCGCAGGCGGCCGTACGCGAGGGCGTGTGGCTGCGGCCCTTCCGCGACCTGATCTACACGATGCCGCCGTACGTCACCGGGGACGCCGACGTGGCGCGGATCGCGCGCGCGGTGTGTGCGGCGGCGCGGGAGGGATGAACATGCCGATCCTGATGATCACGGGTACCGGCACGGAGGTCGGCAAGACGATCACGACGGCCGCGGTGGCCGCCAACGCGCTCGCGGCCGGCCGGTCGGTGGCCGTGCTCAAGGCCGCGCAGACCGGTGTGCGGCCGGACGAGCCCGGTGACGCCGCGGAGGTGGCGCGGCTCGCGGGCGCCGTCACGACGGCCGAACTCGCCCGCTACCCCGAGCCGTTGGCACCGGAGACGGCCGCGCGGCGCGCCGGGATGACGGCGGTGCGCCCGCAGGACGTCGCCGAGGCCGCCGCCAAGCTGGCCACCGGGCACGACCTGGTCCTGGTGGAGGGAGCGGGCGGCCTGCTGGTCCGCTTCGACCCGGCGGGCGGCACCCTGGCGGACGCGGCCGCACTGCTGCGCGCACCGGTCCTGGTCGTCACGTCGCCGGGCCTCGGCACCCTGAACACCTCGGAGCTGACGGCACGCGAACTGCGCGCCCGCGGCCTGGATCTGCTGGGCATGGTGATCGGCGCCTGGCCCGGCTCCCCCGACCTGGCCTCCCGCTGCAACCTGGCCGACCTCCCGGACGTCACGGACGCACCCCTGCTGGGCGCCCTTCCGGCCGGTGCGGCGGCCCTGGAACCCGCCGGCTTCCGCACCGCGGCCCGGGACTGGCTGGCCCCACGGCTGGACGGGACGTGGGACGCAAGGGCGTTTCGGGAGCGGGAAGCACCCTAGGGCAAGTCGCGAAAGTGGCGTCGTCCGCCCGCCGGGCGGGCGGGACTTTCGCAACACGCCTTAGGTGCGCCGGCCCGCGGCGGTGTCGACACGGGTGTCCGGTGGCCGCCCGGCCGGCTCGGGGCGGGTCGGTGCCCGCCGGACGATCGTCGCCGGTCCGGCCGCCGCGGGCCCGTCCGTCAGGCTCCGGACCAGGGCGTGGTCCGGGGACAGGCGGCAGGCCGGGTCCGTGCGGGCGGGGTCGCCGGTGAGCGCGTAGGACTGGCAGCGGCAGCCGCCGAAGTCCTCGTCGCGGCGGGAGCAGCCGCGGCAGGGGGCGGGCATCCAGTCGGTTCCGCGGTAGCGGGCGAAGGCTCCGGAGTGGTCCCAGATCCAGGTCAGCGGGTGGTCGCGGACGTTGGGCGGATCCAGGTCCGGCAGACAGGCCGCGGCCGGGCAGGGCAGGGCAGTGCCGTCCGGGGTGACGGTGAGCGAGACGGCCCCCCAGCCGCCCATGCAGGGCTTGGCCACGCCGTCGAAGTAGTCGGGGACGACCCAGACCAGGGCGGGGCCGTCGGGTGTGAGCCGCTCGCGCCATCGCCCGACGGCCGCCTGGGCGCGGGTGAGCTGGTCGCGGGTGGGCAGCAGTGCGGCACGGTTGAGCAGCCCCCAGCCGTAGAACTGCGTGTTGGCCAGTTCGATGCGGTCCACGCCCCAGGACAGGCCGAGTGCGACGACGGCGTCGATCGCGTCGAGGTTCTCGCGGTGCAGGACGACGTTGAGGCCGAGCGGGAGCCCGGCGGCCCGTACGAGTGCCGCGGCGCGTTCCTTGTCCGCGAAGGACCGGCGCCCGGCGATCCGGTCGGAGGCGTCCGGATCGGCGTGCTGGACGGACAGCTGGACGCTGCGCAGCCCCGCGTCGGTGAGCGCCGACAGCCGGGCGCGGTCCAGGCCCACGCCGCTGGTGACGAGCTGGGTGTAGATGCCGGCGCTCTCGGCCGCGGCGACGATCTCCTCCAGGTCGCGCCGCACCAGCGGTTCACCGCCGGAGAGATGGGTGTGCACCACGCCCAGCTCGCCGGCCTGGCGCAGCACGTCCGCCCACTGCCCGGTGCTCAGCTCGCGCGAACGCCGGGTCAGCTCCAGCGGGTTGGAGCAGTACCCGCAGCGCAGCGGGCAGGCGTGGGTGAGCTCGGCCAGCAGGGCCCAGGGGCGGCCGGGGGCGGGTACGGGGGTCGGATCGGCCGTGGTCAACGCAGCCAGCCCTCCTCGCGCATGTCCTCCAGGAAGGGAGGCACGTCGGTGGCCACGGGGGTACCGGGGAAGCGGCCGGCCAGCTCGCCGACGATGTCGCGCACGCTGCGCGTCCCGTCGCACAGGCCGACGACCGCCCCGGCCGCGCCCCGCAGGACGACGACGCGTTCGGGGAGCAGCAGCAGATCCGTGTCCCGGACGCGGTCGTGGCGCAGGACGATCGCGGGCGCGAGCCTGGGCCGCCAGTCGGCCGACGTGGCCGTCACGCCTCCTCCCGGTGACCGGCCTGGTCCACCGCGTCGAGCAGCGACCACAGCACGTCGCACTTGAACCGCAGTGCCGTCACGGCCCGTTCCTGCTCGTCCCGGGTGCGGGCCCAGCCGAGCACCAGGTCGAGGGCCTCCCGGCTGTCGCGCCGTCCCTGGGAGACGCGGGTGCGGAAGTAGGCGAGCCCCTCGGCCTCGATCCATGGGTAGTGGCGCTCGAAGGCCTCGATGCGGGTGCGCATCAGGTCGGGGGCCGACAGTTCGGTCAGCGACGCGGCGACCGCGTCGAGGGGCGGGCGCAGCCGGCAGAAGTTGACGTATCCGTCGACCGCCAGCCGTACGCCCGGGAGCACGGTGCCGGCGCCGAGCAGCGTCCCGCGGTCCAGGCCGGCCGCCTCGCCCAGCCGCAGCCACCGCTCGATGCCGCCCTCGCCGTCCTGCTGCCCGTCGTGGTCCTGGATGCGCCGCAGCCACGTCCTGCGCAGCGCGGGCGTCTCCAGCTTGGCGGTGATCAGCGCGTCCTTGACGGGGATGTGGCGCTGGTAGTGGAAGCGGTTGGCGATCCAGCGGCGCAGTTCCTCCCGGCTCAGATCGCCGCTGTGCATACGGAGGTTGAAGGGGTGGCGGTCGTGGTACCGCTCCTCGCCCACGGCACGCAGCCGCGCCTCGAACTCCGCGGCGCCCCAGGGCTCCGCGAGCGGGGCGGACGTCAGCGGTGCTGCGGTGCTCACAGGTCGATCTCCATCCCGTCGGCGGCCACCTCGATGCCCAGCCGGGCGAGCCGCTTGTGCTCGGGCGCCGCCGGGTCGACGAGGGGGTTGGTGTTGTTGAGGTGCGTGTAGAGGCATCGGGCGGAGAGACGGGCGAGGCGCGCGGCGGTGCCGTTCGGCCCGTCGACGGGCAGATGGCCCATGCCGGTGGCGGTCCGTCCGGAGATGCCCGTGCGGCGGGGTTCCTCGTCGTCCCAGAAGGTGCCGTCCACGATGACGCAGTCGGCCTCCTCGGCGGCCTGCTGGAGGCGGTCCGGCCAGTCCGCCAGGGCCGGGGCGTAGAGCGCGGTGGTGCCGCAGACCGGGTCGTACAGCCGCAGCGCGACGACCCAGGCGTCGTCGTCCGGGGCGTCGGCGGCGTAGCGCGGGCGCTTGCCCGACACGGGGATGCCGCTGATCTGCAGGCCCGGCGTGCCGGGGTGGAGTGGTCCGGCGCCGTGCCGCGGCAGCTCGCGCCAGGTCACGCGGGTGTACGGCGCCAGTACGTCGCCGAGGTGCAGCCGGTCCAGGAGCGCGCGGCGCACCGGGGCCGTCGCGACCACCTCGATGCCGTCGGCCTCCCGCAGCCGCGCGATGCCGAGCGTGTGGTCGAGTTCGGCGTCGGTGAGGACCAGCCCGGCGACGGGCGTGCGGCGGGGGCCCGGCCCGGGGTGCAGTTCGGGCCGGCTCTCGATCTGGTCGCCGATGTCGGGGGTCGCGTTGACGAGGTACCAGCGGCCGTCAGGGGCGCGTACGGCCAGGGAGGCGTGGCGCCGGCGCCGGTCGGGATGCGCGCGTGCCCCGCGGCAGCCGGGACACGCGCAGTTCCACTGCGGGATGCCGCCGCCGGCGGCGGTGCCCAGTACCAGCAGCTGCATGGTGCCGGCTCAGCGGGAGCTGAGGGAGTAGGCGGTGACCTCGAGTGCGGTGTCGACGACCTCGTAGGAGGGGGTCTGCCAGGTGGCACCGTCCGGCTCCCGGGCGGGGGTCTGCTCGACGGTCCTGACCTGTTCGGTGACGTCGTTCATGGTGGGGCGTCCTTTCCGGGAGGGGTGGAGGGGTCGACGTGCGGGGGTCACGTGACGGACAGGCGCAGGATCCTGTCCTTGCCGTATCCGGCGTCGCTGGTGCCGATCAGCAGGTCGTCGGTGCCGGGCACGACGGCGAGCGCGCGCAGCCGGCCGAACTCGCCGGGGTAGAAGTCGACCGCGGTGCCGAGGCGGCCGCTGTCGCCGTCGATCGGGATGCGCCACAGCCGCTTTCCGCGCAGCGACGACACGTACAGGACGTTGCGTACGACGGCGATCTGGGCGGGCACGCCCCACTTCGGGGAGAAGACCACCTTGGGATTGGTCATGCCCGGCCTGTCGCAGCCGCCCTCGCAGGCGGGCCAGCCGTAGTTGCGGCCCGGCTCGATGAGGTTGAGCTCGTCCCAGGTCTGGTCGCCGATCTCCGTCTCCCAGAGGTTGCCGTTGCGGTCCCAGGCGAGGCCCTCGGGGTTGCGGTGGCCGAGGCTGTAGACGCGGTCGCCGAACGGGTTGCCCGGGGCGGCGGCGCCGGTCCTGGTGATGCGCAGGATCTTGCCGTTGAGCGACGTGCGGTCCTGGGCCAGCCGCGGGGTGTAGGCGTCGCCGGTGGTGACGTAGAGGTATCCGTCGGGACCGAAGCGGATCTGGCCGCCGTTGTGGTTGCCGATCCGCTTGATCCCCTTGATCAGCACCTTGTAGTGGCTGAGCGACCTGCCGTCGTAGTCCATCCGGACGACGCGGGTCTCGGTCCTCGTGGTGTGCACGAAGAAGACCTGCTTGTCCTTCTTGCCGTCCCAGGTGGGTGACGGGGCGACGCCGAGCAGGCCGCCGGGGCCGTCGTCGTAGGGCTCGGGGACGGTGCCGGGCACCTCGCCGACCCGTGTCTTCTTTCCGTCGAGGCCGAGCCGGAAGACCTGGTAGTCGAGCCGCTGGGTGACCAGCGCCGAGCGGCCGTCCGGCATGAACGTGATGTCCCAGGGCGTCTGGTAGCCCGTCGAGAACGTGCTGATCGCGGACGGGACGCCGCCGTCGGCGGTTCCGGTGGCGGTGGTTCCGGTGGCGGTTCCGGTGGCGGCGGCCGTGGCCGGGCCGACGGTGGACGCGAGCAGCGCGGCCGACGCGGCGAGGGCGCCGAGGACGAACCGGGACGGACGCCGCCTCGAGCGGCCTGGCGCTGGCATGTCGACACCCTTCGTCGTTCCTCGTGCGAGCTGTCGCGAAGGGCAGACTATTTCCGTTTCGTCCGTGCGCTCCGTATTGAAATCATGCCGATGAGTGCCCGTTCTGCCATTCGGACGAGCGGACGGGGGTGCCGTCGGACCGGGTCACCGTCACCGAGCAGGCGGACCCGCTCGATCCGTGCGCGGAGGCCCGACCGGGCGAACGCGCCGCGCGGATGGTGGTCGATGGCGCGGGGCCGAGGGCGAGTCGGGCCGCCGGCCCGGGCCGGGTTCACGCGGGTGGCGGCGGGGGTGCGCGAGGCCGTCACGGGGGAGAATCGCGGTAAGGAACATCGTGCGAGGGAGGTCCCATGCCACTGCGGTCCCCCGGCGCCGGCAAGGTGGCGCGCGATCCCGTGCACCATCCGCTGTTCGCCCGCTGCTACGCCCGGATCAGCGTGCGGGCCGAGACCCGGATGGGGATGGGCGCCGTCCGCGAACGGCTCCTGTCGGGGCTGTCCGGGCGGGTGATCGAGATCGGCGCGGGCAACGGTCTGAACTTCGCGCACTATCCGGGCACCGTCTCGGAGGTGGTGGCGATCGAACCGGAGCGCAGGCTGCGGCAGTTGGCCGTCGAGTCCGCCCTGCGCAGCGAGGTGCCGGTGGACGTCGCACCGGGCGCCGCCGAGGCCCTGCCTGTCAAGAGCGAGGCCTACGACGCGGCGGTGGTCTCGCTGGTGCTGTGCAGCGTGCGCGACGTCCCGCGCGCGCTGGCCGAGGTACGGCGGGTGCTGCGCCCCGGCGGGGCGGTGCGGTTCTTCGAGCACGGCCGCGGCGGCGGCCGGTTCATGCGCCTCACGCAGCGCGCCCTGGACCGCACGGTGTGGCCGCCGCTCAACGGCGGCTGCCACGTGGGCCGGGACCCGGTCGCCGCCCTGCGCGCGGCCGGGTTCGTGCTCGGCCCCTACCGGCGGACGATGATGCCCGAGGCCGGACCGACCCTGCCGACCTCGTACTGCGTACTGGGCACGGCCTGGCGGCCGGAGTCCCGGGATCCCGCCGCCGCGAGATGATCAGGCGGTCGTCCATCCGCGCAGCTCGGCGGCGATGTCCTGAACCGTCGCGTCGCCCCGCTTGACCAGCCGGGCCAGATCGCGGACCTGCACCGGGGAGGTGGCCACCTTCAGTCCGCTGGCGACCAGGTAGGCGTAGGCCACGGCGGAGGCGAACAGCGCGTTGGAGCGTTCCAGGGCCGGTACGTGGATGAGGAGTTGGAGCAGTGCGGCGGCGCGCGCGTGGGGGCTGTCGTAGACGGGGACGCCGAATATCTCCGCCTCGTGGCGTGCGACGGCGGCGATCAGGGCACCCCAGTCGGTGACCTGGGGGTCCCCGGGCGTCTTCTGTTCGGCGAGCATGAGGAGCCAGGCGAGGTCGATGCTGAGTCGGCTCAAGGGATCAGTGACGACCTTCGCCGCGTCCGGACGTGCGCTCCGCGTCGAACTCCTCGGCGAACACGGCCTCGTACTGCTTCATGAAGTCGGCGGCGGCCTCCACGAAGGTGTGGCCCACCTCGCCGGTGTCCTGTCTGACCAGCTCTTCTATGTAGCGATTGACGCTCATGCCGCGGGCCAGGGCGCGCTCGCGGGCGGCGCGGGCCGTGTCCTCGTCCACGCGCACGTTCAACTGGGTCTTCGCCATACCTAGAAGCTAGCGCCGAGGCGCTAGCAGGGGCAAGTGGTCCTCCCCCCCCCGCTCTCCCCGCCGGCCCTTGCCGCGCTCCTCCCGCGGGTGGAGCGTGCCCCTTACATCGGTATCCGGGACACGACCTGGGGTGGAGACGGACCTGCACCCCCGGTGGATTCCGGCTGTGGGCCCGCTCACACTAGGCTCGGCCGCGACGAGGGAGTGGCACGTCCAGGTGAGCGAGGAGGCAGCCTTGTCCACATCAGCTGCGGAGCACGTCCCCGGCCATGCGCCGGCCGGCGGGATCGCGGCCCGAGCCCGCGGCCTGACCAAGGCGTACGGCTCGGGCGAGACGACCGTGCTCGCCCTCGACTCGGTGGACGTGGACATCGCACGCGGCCGCTTCACCGCGGTCATGGGGCCCTCGGGCTCCGGGAAGTCGACACTGATGCACTGCCTGGCGGGGCTCGACACCGTGTCGGCCGGTCAGGTGTGGCTCGGCGACACCGAGATCACGGGGCTGAAGGACCGCGAGCTGACCCGGCTGCGCCGGGACCGGATCGGGTTCATGTTCCAGTCGTTCAACCTGATCCCGACGCTGAACGCGGCCGAGAACATCACCCTGCCCATGGACATCGCGGGCAAGAGGCCCGACGAGAAGTGGCTGGACCAGGTCATCGACACCCTGGGGCTGCGCGACCGGCTGAAGCACCGGCCCGCGCAGCTCTCCGGCGGCCAGCAGCAGCGCGTGGCCTGCGCGCGGGCGCTCGCCTCCCGCCCGGAGCTGATCTTCGCGGACGAGCCGACCGGCAACCTCGACTCGCGGGCCGGCCTGGAGGTCCTCGGCTTCCTGCGCGAGGCCGTGGACCAGCTCGGCCAGACCGTCGTCATGGTCACCCACGACCCCGGTGCCGCCGCCCACTCCGACCTGGTGCTCTTCCTCGGCGACGGCCGGATCGTCGACGAGATGCAGCGGCCGACGGCCGAGGCGGTGCTGGAGCGGATGAAACGCTTCGACGTGATCCGCGGCCAGGCCGGGGCGGACGGCGCCCCGGCGGTCGAGGAGGGCTGACGCCGTGCTCAAGGCAACGCTCAGGAGCTTCCTGGCGCACAAGGGCAGGCTTCTGCTGTCCGCGCTCGCGATCATCCTGTCCGTGGCGTTCGTCGCGGGCAGCCTGATCTTCTCCGACACGGTCACCCGCACCTTCGACCGGCTGTTCGCCTCCACCTCCGCCGACGTGACGGTGGAACCGAAGCAGGACCTCAAGTCGCAGGTCCCCACCGGCCAGGCGCAGACCGTGCCCGCCGCGCTCGCACAGCGCCTGGCGAAGGTCCCCGGGGCCGGTTCGGTGCACGCCGACGTGAGCGTGCAGAACATCACCGTCGTCGACAGCGCGAACAAGTCGGTGGGGCCGACCACGGGCGCGCCCACCATCGCCTCCGACTGGTACGTCACCGACCGCAGCCCCGTGGCGCTGACCTCGGGCGAGGCCCCGCAGAGCGGCGACGAGGCCCTGCTGGACGCCGACACGGCCGACAAGAAGCACGTGAAGATCGGTGACACCCTGACCGTGCTCGCGCAGCCGGGCACCTTCAAGGTCCGCGTCGTCGGCATCGCCACCTTCAAGACCACCAACCCCGGTGCCGCCCTGGTCTTCCTCGACCCGGGGACCGCGGCCACCCAGCTGCTCGGCTCGGCGAGCAGGGCCACCAGCATCGAGGTGAACGCGGCGAAGGGGGTGAGCGACGCGCAGCTCAAGCGCCGCGTCGCCGCCGCGGTCGGCACCGGCCCCTACGACATCAAGACGGCCGACGAGCAGGCCAAGTCGGCCGCCGCGGACCTCGGCGGGTTCCTCGACGTCATCAAGTACGTGATGCTCGGCTTCGCCGGGGTCGCCGTCCTGGTCGGTGTCTTCCTGATCGTCAACACCTTCTCCATGCTGATCGCCCAGCGCACCCGGGAACTGGGCCTGCTCAGGGCGCTGGGCGCCGACCGGCGGCAGGTGCGGCGGTCGGTGCTCACCGAGGCCGTGCTGCTCGGCCTGGTCGGCTCGACGCTCGGCCTGGCGGCCGGCATCGGGCTGGCCGCCGGGCTGATCAAGCTCATGAGCACGTTCGGGATGAACCTCAAGACCACGGAGATGGTGGTCGGTTGGGGCACTCCCGTGGCGGCCTACGTCGTCGGGATCGGCGTCACCTTCGTCGCGGCGTACCTGCCGGCCCGCCGCGCGGCGGGCGTCTCCCCGATGGCCGCCCTCGCGGACGCCGAGATCGCCGGGATCGGCAAACCGCTCAGGACCCGGGCGATCGTCGGCTCGGTCGTCGGCGTGCTCGGCGCGGCCGCCCTGGCCGGCTGCGCCACGGCGACGAGGACGGCCTCGTCCGCCTCGCTGCTGGGCCTCGGCGTGGTCCTCACCCTCATCGCGACGGTGATCGCCGGACCGCTCCTGGTCCGGCCCGTCATCCGGGTGCTGGGCGGCGCCTTCCCGGCCCTGTTCGGCTCCGTCGGCCGGATGAGCCAGCGCAACGCCCTGCGCAACCCCCGCCGTACCGGCGCCACCGCGGCCGCCCTCATGGTCGGACTCGCCCTGGTCGGCGGCATGTCGGTGGCCAGCGCCTCCATGTCCAAGTCCTTCGACCAGCAGATCGACAAGACGCTGGGCGCCGACTTCGTGATCCAGAACAGCAACTTCGTGCCGTTCACGCAGGAGGTCACCGACGCGGTCCGCGGCACGAAGGGCGTGGGCCTCGTCGTACGGCAGCGGTTCGCACCGGTCGCCGTACGGCTGCCGGACGGCAAGCGGGTCGAGACCACCGCGGCGGGCTACGACAACGGCGTGGACGACGTCGCGCACGTGACCTACGTGGCCGGGAACACGGCGGCCGCGCTGGCGCCCGGCAGCCTCGGCATGGACCGCGGCTTCGCGGACGACCACCATGTGCGCGTCGGCAGCACGCTTCCGGTCGAGTTCCCCGGCGGACAGCGGACCTCGCTGAAGGTCGGCGCCCTCACCGACCAGGACAACAGCGGCGGCTTCGGCATGCAGGGCGGGCTGTTCTTCGGGATCTCCACGGTCGAGAAGTACGTGCCGGGCGGCCAGGACTCCGCACTGTACGTCGACAAGTCCGCCGGCACGAACGCCGACCGGCTGCGCGCGAACCTCGACCGGACCCTCGCGCCGTATCCGCAGGTCCAGGTGCGCGACCAGGCCGACTACAAGAAGCTGGTGCACGACCAGATCGCCGTGCTGCTCTACCTCGTCTACGCCCTGCTGGGGCTGGCGATCATCATCGCGGTGCTCGGCGTGGTCAACACCCTCGCCCTGTCGGTGGTGGAGCGGACCCGGGAGATCGGGCTGCTGCGGGCCATCGGACTCGCCCGGCGGCAGCTGCGCCGGATGATCCGGCTGGAGTCGGTGGTGATCGCGGTCTTCGGCGCCGTGCTCGGGCTCGCCCTGGGGCTCGTGTGGGGCGTGTGCACCCAGCAGGTGCTGGCGCTCCAGGGCATGAAGGCGCTCGCGATCCCGTGGTCCACGATCGTCGCGGTGGTGATCGGCTCGGCGGTGGTGGGCATCGTGGCGGCGCTGCTGCCCGCGCTGCGCGCGTCCCGCATGAATGTGCTGGCGGCCATCGCGCACGAGTGATGGACTCCCGGCAGACGCTCATGTCACAGGCAGGTGAGGAGAGTTCATGCCGCGCCCCTTCCGCTTCGGTGTCAGCCTGACCGTTCCCGCGCCCGCCGCGGAGTGGCGCGCCAAGTGCCGCCGGGCCGAGGAGCTCGGCTACGACGTGATCCATGTGCCCGACCACCTGGGCATGGTCGCGCCGTTCCCGGCGCTGGTCGCCGCGGCCGCGGTGACCGAACGGCCGCGGCTGGGCACCTTCGTGCTCAACACGGGCTTCTGGAACCCCGCGCTGCTCGCCCGTGAGGTGGCCACCACGGATGCCCTGACCGGCGGCCGGCTGGAGCTCGGCCTCGGCACCGGCTACGTCCGGTCCGAACTCGACGCGGCGGGGCTGCCGTTCGGCTCCCCCGGCGAGCGCGTGGACCATCTGCGCCGGACCGTCGAGGAGGTGGACCGCCTGCTCGGCTCCGACGACCACCAGCCGCGGCCGGTGCAGAAACGCGTGCCGCTGATGATCGGCGGCAACGGCGACCGGATGATGCAACTCACCGCCGAACACGCCGACATCGCGGCGTTCACGGGTGCGCGCCTGGTGCCGGGGAGCACGACCGGGCGGCTGACGCCGGTCGCTCCCGGCGAGCTCGGGGAGAGCGTGGCGCGCTACCGGCGGCTGGCCGAGGGCCGCGGTGAACCGGCCGAACTGAACCTGCTCCTGCAGATGGTGGCGGTCACCGACGACCGCGCGGCCGCCGTGCGGCCGCTCGTGGAGCGGCTGCCGGACTCGACCGTCGAGCAGGCCCTGGAGCTGCCCATCCTCCTGGTCGGCACGGTCGGGCAGATCGTCGCCCAGGTACTGGCCCGGCGCGAGCGGTTCGGCTTCACCTATCTGACGGTCCTGGAGCCGTACATGGAGGCGTTCGCGCCGGTCGTCGCGGAGCTGGGCGGGCGCTGACGGCCGGACGTCCGGATGCTGGAATTCCGGGTCCGGGACGGGACCGGGTGATGGGATCACCGCATGCCCGATCTTCGTATACGTGCCGCGACGCCCGCCGACCTCGACGCCGTCCTCGCCTTCTGGAGGACGGCCGCCGAGGGCACCAGCATCAGCGACGACCGGGCGGGCGTCCGGCGACTGGTCGAGCGGGACCCCGAGGCCCTCGTCCTGGCCGAGCAGGACGGCGAGCTCGTCGGCACGGTGATCGCCGGCTTCGACGGCTGGCGCTGCCATCTGTACCGGCTGGCCGTGCACCCCGCGCGGCGGCGGCAGGGCATCGGCTCGGCGCTGCTGGCCGCCGCCGAGGAGCGGCTCGTCCTGCTCGGCGGGCGGCGCGGGGACGCGATGGTGCTGGTGCGCAACGAGCGGGCGCACCATGCCTGGCGCGCCGCGGGGTACGCGCCCGAGGAGCACTGGAGGCGCTGGGTGAAGCCCCTCACCGGCTGACCTACTTTGCTCATCCTTTACCATGGGAGGGCCTTCCGGTCCTTCCCGTGAGGGTCATCCGGTCCTGCATGAAAGGTGTGAGCGTCCGCCCATGGGCGAACCCCCCGGTAGTCCGCGCGCCGCACGACATCGCGCGTTCCTCCCTCCCCTGTCCGACGATGGGACGGAGGTGACCCGATGACCGAAGTGCTCCTCCTGCTGGTGGCGATCCTGCTCTCGCTCGCCTGCGGCGCCTTCGTCGCGGCCGAGTTCTCCCTGACCACGGTCGAGCGCGGCGAGCTCGAACGGGCCGCCGAGCGCGGTGAGCGGGGCGCCACGGGCGCGCTGAAGGCCGTACGGAACCTGACGTTCCAGCTCTCCGGCGCCCAGCTCGGCATCACCGTCACCAACCTGGTCGTCGGCATGCTCGCCGAACCGTCCATCGCCAAGCTGATCGCGGGGCCGCTGGAGGCCCTGGGCATCCCCTCGTCGGCGGCGAGCTCCCTCGCGCTGGTGCTCGGCACCGCGCTGTCCACCGTCTTCCTGATGGTCGTCGGCGAGCTGGTGCCCAAGAACTGGGCGATCTCCTCGCCGCTGCCCGTGGCCAAGCGGGTGGGCAGCGGCCAGCGCTGGTTCAGCGCGGCCTTCCGCCCCTTCATCAGCCATCTCAACAACACCGCGAACCGCGTGGTGCGCCGCTTCGGGCTGGAGCCCACCGAGGAGCTGGCCTCCGCCCGCGGGCCCAAGGAACTGGCGGCCCTGGCCCGGCACTCCGCCAAGGAGGGCGCCCTGGAGCCCGACACCGCCGAGCTGTTCGTCCGGACGCTCAACCTCGCCGATCTCACCGCGGAGAACGTGATGACGCCCCGCGTGCAGGTCATCGCCCTCGACGCGCAGGCGACCTGCGAGGACGTGGCGAACGCGACCCGGGCGACCGGCCTGTCCCGGTTCCCGGTCTACCGCGGCACCCTCGACGCGGTGGTGGGCACCGCGCACGTCAAGGACGTCCTCGCGATACCCGCCGAGCGCCGCACCCGCACCCTCGTCTCCGAGCTGATGCGCGAACCGCTCCTGGTCCCGGAGACGCTCACCGTCGACCGGCTGCTGGACCGGTTGTCCGGCAGGCGCACCATGGCCGTCGTCATCGACGAGTACGGCGGCACCGCGGGCGTGGCCACGCTGGAGGACATCGTCGAGGAGGTCGTCGGCGAGGTCCGCGACGAGCACGACCCGCACGAGACGCCCGACCTGGCCGCCGCGGGCACCGACGACGAGGGCCACGCGCTGTACTCGGCCGACGGTTCGGCCCGCGTGGACCAGCTCGCACGCGTCGGGCTCCGGGCCCCCGAGGGACCGTACGAGACGCTGGCCGGCCTCGTCGCGGCGGAGCTGGGCCGGATCCCGGCCGTGGGTGACCGCGTGGAGGTCGCCGGGTGGCGGCTGGACGTGGTGGACGCCTCGGGGCGCCGGGCCGCACGGGTCGTGCTGCACGCGCCGTTCGACGACGGGGAAGAGGCCGCGGCCAAGGACGAGCAGGGGGACGCCCGATGACCGCCGTACAGCTGCTGATCGGTTTCGCGACCCTGGTCGTCAACGCCTTCTTCGTCGGGGCGGAGTTCGCCCTGATCTCCGTGCGCCGTTCGCAGATCGAGCCGTACGCCGAGGACGGCGACCGGCGGGCCAGGAGCGTTCTGTGGGGCCTTCAGCACGTGTCCGCGCTGCTGGCCGCCGCACAGCTCGGCATCACGCTGTGCACGCTGGTCCTCGGCGTGGTCGCGGAGCCGGCCATCGCGCATCTGCTGGAGCCGGTCTTCCACGCCGTCGGCGTGTCCGAGAGCGCGGGGCACGTGGTGTCCTTCGTCATCGCGCTGACCCTGGCGACGTATCTGCACATGCTGCTGGGCGAGATGGTGCCGAAGAACATCGCACTGGCCGAACCGGTGCGCAGCGCGCTGCTGCTCGGCCCGCCGCTGGTCGCCCTCTCCCGGGCGCTGCGCCCGGTGATCTTCGCGATCAACGCCTTCGCCAACGCACTGCTGAAACTGCTGCGGGTGGAGACCAAGGACGAGGTCGCGGCGACCTTCTCGGACGCCGAGCTGGCCCGGATCGTACGGGACTCCGGCGAGGCGGGCCTGATCGACGAGCGCGCCCGGGAGCGCCTGCACGACGCCCTGGAACTGGGCCGCCGCCCGGTGCGCGACGTCGTCCTGCCGCTGGAGGGCGTCGTCTACGCGCGCGTGGGCGTGACACCGGACGAACTGGAGCGGCTGTCGGCCCGGTCGGGCTTCTCCCGCTTCCCGGTGGTGGACGAGGGGCGCCGCATCGTCGGCTATCTGCACGTCAAGGACGCGCTGGACGCCCCGGGCCGGGACGTGCCGTTCCGCGTGGAGGACATGCGGTCCATCGCCCGCGTCCGCGCGGGCACACCGCTGGACGACGTGCTCACCGCCATGCGCGGCAGCCGCACGCACCTGGCGGCCGTCCTCGGCGACGACGGCCGGCTCGCCGGCCTGGTGACCATGGAGGACGTGCTGCGGGAGCTGTTCGGGCAGCGGGCGTGAGGTGAGCCGCCCGGGCCGACCGACCGGCGGGTATGGTGCCGGGATACCATCGCTGTCGCCATGCAGAAGAACCCCACGCACACCAGCCTGGTCGCGGTCGGCGACTCCTTCACCGAGGGCATGTCGGACCTGCTGCCGGACGGCTCCTACCGCGGCTGGGCCGACCTCCTCGCCGCCCGGATGGCGGCGGTCGCCCCCGGCTTCCGGTACGCCAACCTCGCCGTCCGCGGCAAGCTGATCCAGCAGATCGTCGACGAGCAGGTCGACGTGGCCGCGGCCATGCGGCCCGATGTGATCACTCTGGTGGGCGGCCTCAACGACACCCTGCGGCCCAAGTGCGACATGGGGCGGGTGCGGGGTCTGCTGACCGAGGCCGTGGAGCGGCTGTCCCCGGCCTGCGAGCAGCTGCTGCTGATGCGCAGCCCGGGCCGGCGCGGACCGGTCCTGGAGCGCTTCCGGCCGCGTATGGAGGAGCTGTTCGACCACGTCGACGCGCTCGCCTCCCGCCACGGCGCGGTGGTCGTCGACCTGTACGGCGCGCCCTCGCTCGGCGACCCCCGCCTGTGGGACGTCGACCGGCTGCACCTGACGGCCGAGGGGCACCGCAGGGTCGCGGAGGCGGTCTGGCAGAAGCTCGGCTACGCCCCCGAGGACGCCGAGTGGCACACGCCGATGGCGGTGACCGCGCCTCCGGGGTGGGCCAGCCGGCGGATCGCGGACGTCCGCTTCGCCCGGCAGCACCTGCTGCCGTGGATCGGCCGACGGCTCACCGGCCGCTCCTCGGGCGACGGGCTGCCGCCCAAGCGCCCCGAGCTGCTGCCCTACGAGGGCCCGGCGGCGTAGCGTCCGGCCGTGATCACCCGGGTGACCGGCGTCAGGGGCCGCATCCACGCGTGGGGCCCCGGCCCGGACACGCCCCGGCCGGAATCGTCCACGCCGTCCGCCGCCGGACCGTGGGCGGCCGGAACCTGCCCCGGCAGCCGCCGTACGGCCCCTTCGCCCACGACACCCCCGAGCGCCGCCGGGCCGGCACCCGCGCCGAGGTGACGGCGACGTACCGGGCGTACCCGCCGGCGCGCGCCGAGCTGCTGGAACTGGCTCCCGCGCCGCGCCGACGGACGCCGGCCTGCCGGTGCGCGCCCGCGCTGTGGCACGGTGACGTGCCGGCGGAGCCGGCCGACTCCCCGTGGTGACGCGGGTCTCGTAGCTTCCGACGAAGGGGGGCGCGGCGCTGGCCTGCACGAATCGCCAGTAGAATCCGTCCACGTGACTTCTGCGCCCGCCAAGCCCCGCATCCCGAACGTCCTCGCCGGACGCTACGCCTCCGCCGAGCTCGCCACGCTCTGGTCGCCCGAGCAGAAGGTGAAGCTGGAGCGGCAGCTCTGGCTCGCCGTGCTGCGGGCCCAGAAGGACCTCGGCATCGAGGTGCCGGACGGGGCGATCGCCGACTACGAGCGTGTCCTGGACACCGTCGACCTCGCGTCCATCGCCGAGCGCGAGAAGGTCACCCGGCACGACGTGAAGGCCCGGATCGAGGAGTTCAACGACCTCGCCGGGCATGAGCACGTGCACAAGGGCATGACCTCGCGCGACCTCACCGAGAACGTCGAGCAGCTCCAGATCCGGCTGTCGCTGGAGCTGATGCGCGGCCGCACGGTGGCCGTGCTGGCGCGTCTGGGCAAGCTGGCGGGCGAGTACGCCGAGCTGGTCATGGCCGGCCGCTCGCACAACGTCGCCGCGCAGGCCACGACGCTGGGCAAGCGGTTCGCGACCGCGGCCGACGAGCTGCTCGTCGCGTACGGCCGGGTCGAGGAACTGCTCGGCCGCTACCCGCTGCGGGGCATCAAGGGCCCGGTGGGCACGGCGCAGGACATGCTGGACCTGCTGGGCGGCGACGCCTCGAAGCTCGCCGAGCTGGAGGACCGGATCGCCGGGCACCTGGGCTTCTCGCAGGCGTTCACCTCGGTCGGCCAGGTCTACCCGCGCTCGCTGGACTACGAGGTCGTGACGGCGCTCGTGCAGCTCGCGGCCGCCCCCTCCTCGCTCGCCAGGACGATCCGCCTGATGGCCGGGCACGAGCTGGTCACCGAGGGCTTCAAGCCCGGCCAGGTCGGTTCCTCCGCGATGCCGCACAAGATGAACACGCGGTCCTGCGAGCGCGTCAACGGCCTGATGGTGATCCTGCGCGGCTACGCCTCGATGACCGGCGAGCTGGCGGGGGACCAGTGGAACGAGGGCGACGTGTCCTGCTCGGTGGTCCGCCGGGTGGCCCTGCCCGACGCGTTCTTCGCGCTGGACGGCCTGCTGGAGACGTTCCTGACCGTGCTGGACGAGTTCGGCGCCTTCCCCGCGGTGATCGCGCGCGAGCTGGACCGCTACCTGCCGTTCCTCGCGACCACGAAGGTGCTCATGGGCGCGGTGCGCTCGGGCGTCGGCCGCGAGGTCGCCCACGAGGCGATCAAGGAGAACGCCGTCGCCACGGCGCTCGCGATGCGCGAGCAGGGTGCCGAGCGCAACGACCTGCTCGACAAGCTGGCCGCCGACGAGCGGCTGCCGCTCGACCGCGAGCAGCTGGCGGACCTGATGGCGGACAGGCTGTCCTTCACGGGCGCGGCCGCCGCCCAGGTGGGAGCCGTCGTCGCCCGTGTCGAGGAGATCGTCAAGCAGCACCCGGAGGCCGCGGGCTACACGCCGGGGGCGATCCTCTGACCCGCTTCACCCAGGCGGAACTGGAGGCCGCTCGCGGCCGTCTCGTCCCGGACGTGGCCGCCGACGGCCTCCAGGTGCTCTTCTGCGGCATCAACCCGGGGTTGACGACGGCCGCGACGGGCCACCATTTCGCCCGGCCCGGCAACCGGTTCTGGCCGGTGCTGCACCTGTCCGGGTTCACGCCGAGGCTGCTGAAGCCGGCCGAGCAGCAGGAGTTGCTGTCGTACGGGCTGGGGATCACGAACGTCGTGGCGCGGGCGACCGCGCGGGCCGACGAGCTGACGGCCGAGGAGTACCGCGAGGGCGGACGGCACCTGGCCTTGAAGGTCGCGCGGCTGCGTCCGCGCTGGCTGGCCGTGGTCGGGGTCACCGCCTACCGGGCGGCCTTCGACGACCGTACGGCGCAAGTGGGGCCCCAGGAGCGGCTGATCGGGGATGCGCGGGTATGGGTCCTGCCGAATCCGAGCGGCCTCAACGCCCACTGGACGGCGGCGACGATGGCGGAGGAGTACGGGCGGCTGCGGGTGGCCGCGCAGGCGTGACCCGTCAGTCCGGGACGACGTCCGTGACGGCGAGGAGCAGCCGGACCCCGGCCTCGGGGTCGGTGTCCGCCACGGTGACGATGAGCCAGCGGCCGCGGGCGTTCTCCCAGCCCCGCAGCTCCACCGCCTGGGCAGCGAGCCGCGCCCAGGGGTCGGGTATCTCCTCCCCGCGGCTCATGCGCTCCCGCAGCGTCCCGGTCCCCCAGCGGGCGGCCGCTCCTCGCCGGGTGGTCAGCCGCTCGGTGAGGGCTTCTTCCAGGGCGTAGACGTCCTCCGCCGTCAGGCGGCCGTCCGGGCACTCGCCGCCGCTCACCGCTAACTCGACCATGCCGGGACCGGGCCCGCCCACGTCCCGGTCCCACAGCTCGTCGACCAGGGCGAGGCACTTCGCGATGTCCATGTGATCCAGTAAAGCGGGTGCCACTGACAATTGGCGGTCCGTCAGGCGACCCCGCGCAGCGCACGCTCCGCGGGCCGGCCGGTGTGTCGGTCCCCCCTGGCACTCGCCGGGCTCCCCGCCGCCGAGTACCATCCGGCCAACACGCGCACGAGCTGGGAGGACGGGACCTTGGGGCAGCTGACCGGCGGGGATCCCTCACTGCTGCGAAGGATCAACTCCGCGGTGGTGCTGCACGCGCTGCGGGCCACGGACGCGGCGACACTGACCGAGATCACCCGGGTGACCGGACTGTCCCGGCCGACCGTCGAGGGTGTCGTCGAGGGCCTCATCGAAGCGGGCTACGTCGTCGAGAAGGCGGCCGACGAGAGCCTCGTACGGCGGCAGGGGCGGCCCGCCCGGCGCTTCCGGTTCCGGGCCGAGGCCGGACATCTGCTGGGCCTGGACATCGGCTCCCACCGCGTGGCCGCGCTGCTGGCCGACCTCGACGGGCGGGTACTCGGCTCGGCGAGCAAGGACGTCGACGAGTCGGCGCCCGCCGAGGAGCGCCTGGACCGGGCCCGTACGACGGTGGCGGAGCTGCTGCGCCGGGCCGGGGTCTCCCGTGGCTCGCTGCGGGCCGTCGGCGTGGCCTCGCCCGGGATCGTCGAGGCCGACGGCACGGTACGGCTGTGCGCGGCGCTGCCGGAATGGACGGGACTGGCCCTCGGCGAGCGGCTGAGCCGGTCCTTCAAGTGCCCGGTGCTGGTGGAGAACGACGCCAACGCCGCCGCCGTCGCCGAGCACTGGAAGGGCGCGGCCACCGAGTCCGACGACATCGTGTTCGTGCTCGCCGGACTCAGCCCGGGGGCGGGCTCGCTGATCGGCGGACAGCTGCACCGCGGGTACGGCGGGGCGGCGGGTGAGATCGGCGCGCTGCACCTGCTGGGCCGCGAGGTGACGCCCGAGACGCTGCTGTCCACCACGGACGAGCCCCTGCATCCGCTCGACGAGCAGGCCGTCGCCGAGGTCTTCGCGCAGGCCCGCGAGGGCGACCAGCGGGCCCGCGCGGCCGTCGAGCGCTTCATCCAGCGGCTCGTGCACGACGTGGCCGCCCTCGTGCTGGCCCTCGACCCGGAGCTGGTCGTCGTCGGCGGCTGGGCCTCGGGCCTGGACGGCGTACTGGACCCGCTGCGCCGCGAGTTGGCGCGCTACTGCCTGCGCCCGCCGGAGGTGGCGCTGTCGCTGCTCGGGGAGGCGGCGGTGGCGACCGGCGCGCTGCGGCTCGCCCTGGACCACGTGGAGGAGCAGCTGTTCGCGGTGGAGGGCACCGTGACGGCGCGCCGCTGAGAGGGCCGTGCGGCGCTGTGCCCCGGAGCGGCTCCGGGGCACAGCGGCAGGCCGGGGGTCAGGACGCCTGGCGCTCGGGTCCCTGGTGGATCTCCACACCGCCCGAGTCGCCGAAGGTCAGCCGGCAGGTGTCCGCGCGGTACGTGGCGACGGACAGCGCCGCGGTGCGGCCCTCGGCGAGGAAGCGGGTGGTGACGACGAGGACGGGCGCGCCCGGGAGCCGGTCCAGTTCCTTCGCGTCGTCGGCGCGCGCGGAGCCCAGTTCCACGGAGCTGTCGCGGCGCTCCAGCTCCAGCCGGTGCAGCTCGCGCAGCACCGCACGCGCGCGTGCCGGGCCGGACGGCGCGTCTATGGCCGACAGGTCGGGCACCGAGGCGGTCGGGATGTGGAGCAGCTCCGCCGCGACGGTCTGGCCGTGCGAGGTACGGGAGCGGCGCACGGTGTGGACGGCCTCGTCCGGGGCGATCTCCAGCGCCGCGGCGACGGCGGCGGACGCGGCCCCCTGGACGCAGTCGACTGCCTGCCAGACGTCGTCGGCGCCCCCCGGCCAGGCGTGCTGCTCCGTGCCGACCGCGACGCCCACGCGCGGCGGGGCGACGGTCGTGCCGACCCCGCGGCGGCGCTGCAGCCTGCCCTCCAGTTCGAGCTGCTCCAGGGCCTGGCGGAGCGTGGCCCGGGCGACGCCGAAGCGGGCCGCCAGGTCCCGTTCGTTGGGCAGGATCTCGCCCACGGAGAACTCGGAATCCAATGCCTCGCTGAGCACGGTCTTGAGGTGCCAGTACTTCGGTTCCGGCACCGACTCCAACTGCGTGGTCCCCACCCTGTCCTCCGCAATCGCCGTGATCCGGCGGCGTTTTAGCGCCCTTGTTTATTAAAGGTTGTTGCACTTATCTGCGACCATAAGGCGGCCCAAACCCTTGGTCAAGACCAATCCTCGATCCCGGTGGGCACGGCACGGGGCGCCCGCCGCGCAGCGTTCACACGGCGTTCGTAACGGAGCTGCCTCCTCCGTTTCAGGGAGCCATGAGGGAGAGGAATTTGTCCGGGTTGCGCATGATGTAGATCGCCTGGATGCGGTCCTCGTAGACGTCCACCTGGAAGACGCTGTCGGGCTTGCCCGCGGACAGGACGACGACCGCGACGCCGCCGTTGATTTCCATGAACCGGAACGTCGGGTCCGGCACGCCCTTCCCGGCGGCGCCGATGAGGAAGCGGCCCACCTTGTCGGAGGTCTCCAGGACCCGCAGGGGGGCGCGGGACTTGCCGCCGCTGTCGCCCACGAGCCGCACGTCGGGGGCGAGCAGGGCCATGAGCGTCTCCAGGTCGCCGCCACCCGCGGCGGCGAGGAACTGCTCGGTCAGCTCACGGCGCCGGGCGGGATCGACCTCGTAGCGCGGCCTGCGCTCGTCGACGTGCTTGCGGGCCCGCCCGGCGAGCTGGCGTACCGCCGCCTCGCCCCGGTCGAGCATGGCGGCGATGTCCGCGTACGGGTAGCCGAAGGCCTCGCGCAGCACGAACACGGCCCGCTCCAGCGGCGAGAGCGACTCCAGCACGACGAGGACGGCGAGCGAGACGGAGTCGGCGAGCACGGCGCGCTCGGCGGTGTCCGGGACGCCGTCCCCGAAGTCGGTCAGGTACGGCTCGGGCAGCCACGGGCCGACGTACGCCTCGTTGCGGGCCTTGACCTGGCGCAGCCGGTCGATGGCGAGGCGCGTGGTGACGCGCACCAGGTAGGCGCGCGGCTCGCGCACGCCGCCGCGGTCCGCGCCGGACCAGCGCAGCCAGGCGTCCTGGACCACGTCCTCCGCGTCGGCCACCCTGCCGAGCATGCGGTAGGCGACTCCCATCAGGACGGGGCGGTGCTCTTCGAAGACGTCGGTGTCGGTGGTCACGGTCCCATCCCATGCGACGCGTGCGGCCGTGTCCAGGAGAATTCCGCGTGTTCCGGAGCAGAATGGCCCGCGGGCCGCCGGCGGTCGGCGGCGAAGGCAGCGGAGGCGGCCATGCGGTACGCGGTTCTGGGAACGGGCACGGTGGGGCGGAAGCTCGGCGGCAAACTGGTGGCACTGGGCCACGAGGTGACGCTCGGCTCGCGCACCAAGGACAATCCGGCCGCCCTGGAGTGGGCGCGCCAGACCGGCGCGGGGGCGCGGGCCGGCACCTTCGAGGAGGCGGCCTCGCCCGCGGAGGTGGTCATCACGGCCGTCGGGGGCCGGGTGACCCTCGCGGCGCTGGAGGCGGCCGGGGCGGCGCAGCTCGACGGGAAGATCGTCGTCGACGTCTCCAACCCCATCGCCTTCGAGGACGGGCAGGTGCGGCTGGACCCGGTCGGGTCGGACAGCGTGGGCGAGCAGGTGCAGCGCGCGTTTCCGCACGCACGCGTGGTGAAGACGCTCAACACCGTCAACTGCGACGTGATGGTGGAGCCCTCCCTGGTGCCCGGTGAGCACCAGATCTTCGTGTGCGGGGAGGACGCGGACGCCAAGGAGCAGGTCACCCGCATGCTCGGCGAGTTCGGCTGGCCCGCGCACCGGGTGCTCGACCTGGGCGGGATCACGGCCTCGCGCGGCGTCGAGATGTTCATGCCGCTGTGGCTGGACCTCATGCGCCGGTTCGGGACGCCGCATTTCAACATGGAGTTCCGCCCGGGGCGTTGACGTCCGCGGTGTTGCCCGCACCCGGGGGCTACCCGTCGGTAGCAATTGCTGACAAGCTGTCTACGGCGTGTCCGTCAGCGAGCCCCAGACGAGGAGCACCTCCATGTCCGCCACCGTCTCCTTCAAGGTCCCCTCACCAGGCGGTCCGCAGCCCGTGACCGTCTCCTACGCGCGCGTGGGCAGCGGCGAGCCGCTGCTCCTGCTGCACGGCATCGGCCACCACCGGCAGGCCTGGGACCCGGTGGTGGACATTCTGGCGACCGAGCGCGACGTGATCGCCGTGGACCTGCCCGGCTTCGGCGTCTCCCCCGGGCTGCCGGACGGGCTCGCCTACGACCTGGCGACGACGACGGCCGTGTTCCGCGCGTTCTGCGAGGCACTGGAGCTCGACCGTCCGCATGTGGCGGGCAACTCCCTCGGCGGTCTGCTCGCGCTCGAGCTCGGCCGCGAGAAGGTCGTGCGGTCCGTGACCGCCCTGTCCCCGGCCGGTTTCTGGTCGGAGGCCGAACGGCGTTACGCCTTCGGTGTGCTGACCGCCATGCGGCGGATCTCGCGGCGGCTGCCGCCGCCACTGGTGCGGCGGCTGTCGCGTTCGGCGGCCGGGCGGACCATGCTGACGAGCACCATCTACGCCCGCCCGGGCCGGCGTTCACCCGAGGCCGTGGTCGCCGAGACGCTCGCCCTGGCGCAGGCGACCGGGTTCGACGCGACCCTCCGGGCGGGCAGCAGCGTGCGGTTCACCGACGACCTGCCCGGTCTTCCGGTCACCGTGGGCTGGGGCAGCAGGGACATGCTGCTGGTACGCCGCCAGGGCGTGCGCGCCAAGCAGATCATCCCCCGGGCCCGGCTGGTGCGGCTGCCCGGCTGCGGGCACTGCCCGATGAGCGACGACCCGGCGCTGGTCGCCCGCGTAGTCCTCGACGGCAGCCGCGCGCCCGGGCGCAGCAGCTGAGGCGGTGCGCCCGCGGGCCGGGGCACCGGATCCCAGGGCGACGCCGGCGCCGACGAGGACGCTGCCGAGGGCCTGGGCGGCCCCGTAGGAGCCCGCTCCGACCAGCGGGGCCGTGCAGGCGGCGGCGACCGGGATGAGGCCAGAGAAGAGCGTCGCGCGCTCGGCACCGAGCCGCTGCATGCCCCGGTACCAGCACACGAAGCCGACGACGGTGACGACCACCGCCTGCCACAGCAGCGCGGCGGCCTCGGTGGTGTCGGGGCGCCGCAGCCACGCCGGGCCGTCCACCAGCGGCCCGGCCGCCGCCGATCCGGCCGCGGCGATGCCGCACACCGTGGCCGACAGCAGCCGGGGGCCCAGGGGCCGCAGGACGGGCACGGCGAGTACGGCGAACCCGACCTCCCCGGCCAGCGCGCAGGCCGAGAAGGCGATCCCGGTGCCGTCCGTGCGCCCCCATCCCTGCACCGTGAAGGCACCGCAGGCGACCAGCAACGCCCCGTACAGCACCGCGCGTCGGGGCCGGCGTCCGTCCAGGAGCGGCACCAGGACGGCGACGACCACGGGCGCGCATCCCACGAAGACCCCGGGCACGGCCGGTTCGGCGGAACGCTCCGCCGCGATCACGGCCAGGTTGAAGCCGACCATGCCGACGGCGGCGAGCAGTGCGAGGCGCAGCCACCGGCGGGGCGCGAGCGCGCGCAGCCGTGCCGTGGCGCCCTTGCCGGCCAGGGGCAGGAGCAGCAGGCAGGCGAGACCGTAGCGCAGGAACTGGCCGCCCGCGTACGGGTAGCGGCCCAGGACGCTGTTCGCCGTGAAGGACCCGCCGACGAGGACGCAGGCGAGCGCGGCCGGCAGGGCGCCGCGCGTGGTGGTGGCGTTCATGGCGGCGACGCTAGGCAGTGCGGCGGTCCGGTTTAAGGTCCATTTCCATGACGTCATCGCAGACCAATCGGGACGAGCCCGCCGCCCCGGCCGCGGCCACGCAGCCCGTCGGGGCCGGCTCCCCCGCCTGGGAACTGCTCCTGCCCGCCGTCTCCGCCCCGGCACGCACGCGCGGGCGCTCGCTGCAGGCGGCACTTCGGGAGGCGGTGCGGACCGGGAGGCTGGCGCCGGGCACCCGGCTGCCGTCGAGCCGGGATCTCGCCGCCGACCTGGGGGTGTCGCGGGGGCTGGTCACCGAGGCGTACGAGCAGCTGACGGCGGAGGGCTATCTGCGCAGCGGGCGCGGGGCCGGCACCTGGGTGGGCGGCGCCGTGCGGGCCGCGCCGCCACGCGCGCGTGACCTCGCGCCGCGCTCCCCCGGCGTGCGGGCGGACTTCGTGGCGGGCACGCCGGATCTGTCGCTGTTCCCGCGCTCCGCCTGGGCGGCGGCGCAGCGTGCCGTCCTGGCCGGGCTGCCGCACCAGGACCTCGGCTATCCCGATCCGCGCGGACTGCCGCGGCTGCGCACCGCGCTGGCCGAACTGCTGGCGCGCCGCCGGGGCGTGGTCGCGGACCCGGAGCGCATCGTCGTCGTCTCCGGGGTGGCACAGGCGACGACCCTGCTCGGATTCGCGCTCCACGCGCGCGGGGTGCGCGCCGTCGGTGTGGAGGACCCCGGCAGCCCGCAGCACGACGCCCTGTACGCCTCGGCCGGCGTCACGACCGTGCCCCTGCCGCTGGACGACGAGGGAATCGTCCCCGGCCCGCTGCGGGACTCGGGCGTCCGGGCCGTCGTGACGACACCCTCCCACCAGTTCCCCACCGGGATCGCCTACTCCGCACGCCGGCGCACCCGGCTGCTCGCCTGGGCACGGTCGGTGGACGGGCTCGTCCTGGAGGACGACTACGACGGCGACTTCCGCTACGACCGCGCTCCCGTGGGCGCGTTGCAGGGCCTCGACCCGGAGCACGTGGCCTACACGGGCTCCGTCAGCAAGTCGCTCGCCCCGGGACTGCGGCTCGGCTGGCTGCTCGTGCCGGAGTCGCTGGCCGACGAGGTGATCGAGCGCAAGCGCACCATGGATCTCGGCCATCCCACCCTCGACCAGGCGCTGTTCGCCCACTTCGTCGAACGCGGCGACTACGACCGCCAGCTGCGCCGCTGCCAGCGCGCGTACCGCGAACGGCGCGACGTGCTGGTGGCAGCGCTGCGGGAGCACTTCCCCGGTGCGGAGGTCTCGGGGATCGCGGCCGGACTGCACGTCATCGCCGCGCTGCCGGAGCGGTACGGCCCGCGGGAGGACTTCCTCGCGCGCGTCACCGCGGCCGGCGTCGCCGTACGCCCGCTGGCGGACTACACGCACGCGCGTGCCGACGCGGACGGGGCAGAGGGCGTACGGCTGGTGCTCGGCTACGCCCATCTCGCGCCCGCGCGCATCCGGGCGGGCGTAGGGCTCATGGCCGAGGCCGCGACGGGGGCGTGAGAGCAGGGCGAGCACGGCGCACGGGGATCGGCGGCCGGCCCGGAGCCTGCGGTCCGACGTCGGGGCCACGGGCGTCGCGCGCCCTTTCCCCTGCCCGTGCGGTCAGTTGTTCACCCGTGGTTTCCGCGCGCGCTGCGGCGCACCAGTAGGTGTGGCATCGCACACTGGCCGGAGCCCGTTCCTGGAGGCGCATCCATGACACACAGCCCGTTCCCGGGCCGCCGCAGCCTGCTGCGCGGCACCCTCGCCGCGCCCGCGGCACTGGCCCTGCCCACCGCCCTCGGCACGGCGCCGGCCTTCGCCCTCCCGGGTCGCCCCAGGGCGGGTTGGGGCGTGCAGGCGGGAGACGTGACCTGCGACTCCGGGCTGGTGTGGGTGCGCTCCGACCGCCCGGCCCGGATGGTCGTGGAGACGTCCGCGACGGATTCCTTCCGCACGGCGCGCAGGTGGCGCGGACCGCTGCTCGGCCCGGACTCCGACTTCACCGGCACCACCCGGCTGCACGGGCTCCCCGCGGGCGAGCAGGTCCACTACCGCGTGCTGCTCGCCGACCCGGACGACCCGCGCCGCACCGGCGAGCCCGTGACCGGCACCTTCCGCACGGCCCCCGCGAGGCGGCGCCAGGACGTCAGGTTCGTGTGGTCAGGAGACCTGGCGGGCCAGGGCTGGGGCATCAACGAATCCATCGGCGGCTACCGGATCTTCGACGCCATGGCGAAGCTGGACCCGGACTTCTTCCTGTGCAGCGGCGACAACATCTACGCCGACGGCGCCATCGCGGCGACGCAGACGCTGCCCGACGGCGGCCTGTACCGCAACGTCACCACCGAGGAGAAGGCGCACGTCGCGGTCACGCTCGACGACTTCCGCGGCAACTTCCGCTACAACCTGCTGGACCAGGCGCTGCGCCGGTTCAACGCCCAGGTGCCCAACGTCGTCCAGTGGGACGACCACGAGGTCCGCAACAACTGGTACCCGGGCGAGGTCATCGGCTCGGGCACCCCCTATCCGGCCGGTACGAAGCTGGACGACCTGGCGCTGCGCTCCCGGCGCGCGTTCTCCGAGTACTTCCCCGTCTCCACGATCGGCGGCCGCCCGGACGGACGGATCTACCGCGTCCACCACCACGGTCCGCTCCTCGACGTCTTCGTGCTCGACATGCGGACGTACCGCAACGCCAACTCGCCCGACGACCAGACGGCCGATCCGCAGGGCATCCTCGGCGCCGAGCAGCTGGCGTGGCTCAAGCGGGAGCTGTCGCGGTCGCGCACGGTGTGGAAGGTCGTCGCCGCCGACATGCCGCTCGGCCTCGTCGTGCCCGACGGGCTCGAGGGCAAGCCCCACTTCGAGGCCGTCGCCCAGGGCGACCCGGGTGCGCCGCTCGGCCGTGAGCTGCAGATCGCGGAGCTGCTGCGGTACATCAAGCACCGCCGGATCACGGGGACGGTGTGGCTGACGGCCGACGTGCACCACACCTCGGCCCAGCACTACGACCCGTCACGGGCGGCGTTCAAGGACTTCGAGCCGTTCTGGGAGTTCGTCTCGGGCCCGCTCAACGCCGGCGCCTTCCCGGCCGGCGCGCTCGACGCCACCTTCGGTCCGGACCGGGTGTTCGTGAAGGCGCCGACCGCCTCGAACGTCTCGCCGGCCGAGGGCTACCAGTTCTTCGGCGAGGTCGACATCGACGGCTCCAGCGGCGAGCTGACGGTGCGGCTGCGCGAGTACGACGGCACCGTTCTGTTCACCAGGACGCTTCAGCCCGGTCGCGTGGGCCAGTGACTCCCGTACCCTTTGCCTGGGCCGCGCACCGGCGTCATCCCCCGGTGCGCGGCCTCGGTACGCCTCCGAACTCGCCCTCCGCACCGGCGTCTTCGCAGGCCGGAGCCGATTGTCAGTGGTCGCCTCTACGGTTTTTCCATGACGCGATCTTTGCAGGCCGTGGCCTATCGCCGACCCTCCACGCTGGAGTCCTCGGCGGGTGAACGGCGCCTGGGGCTGGAGACCGCCCAGGGTGCGACGCCGATGGGCGTCCAGGACCATCCCCGTTTCTTCGCGGGCTTCCTGACGTCGCCCCAGGTGGCCTCCGCCGGGCTGCTCGCGGTCGCGGACGTGGCCGCCGCGCGCTACTACCGGCGGCAGCTGCCCGCCTCGCTCGACCCGGTGGTGACGGGCAACGGCGACCGGCTGCGCTTCGAGTCCTTCTCCGGCTGCTGCGGGGTCTACGCCCGCCTGGACGTGCTGCGGCCGGGCCTGGACGGCGGCGAGGTGGGGCACGGCACGACGAACGTCGACGTCAACAACCCGCTGCGCGAGGCGCTTTCGCGGATCGGCTCGGACGATCCGCTCCATCTGCGCGTCGGACCTGACGAGCTGGCCGTGACGACGTCGGGCGGCCCGGTCGTGGAGAAGAAGGTGCCGCTGCCGGACCGGTGGCTGCGCGGCTTCGCGGAGGCCCAGGTGATCGCGGCCGGCTTCGATCTGCGCGCCGAACTGCCCGCGGCCGAGGCCGTGCGGTTCCTGCGCGCGCTGCCGCGTGGCGGAGGGCGCGGCGCCTCGGCGGGCCCCGGGTGGGTGGTGCCCGCGGGCCGCACGCTGCGCCCGACCACGCGCCCCGTGCCCGGCGCGGTGTGCCTGCCCGGCCCGGAGCGGCTGACCGCCCTCCGGCGCGTGCTGCGCCACGCCACCGCGCTGCGGGTCTACGGCCCCGCGGCCGCCGGCGCCACCGCCGCGGCCGGCGCGTGGGAGGCCGTGCTGCCGGGGATGCGGCTGACGCTCACGCTGTCACCGGACGCCTCCCGCGGCTTCTCCGGGGAGGGCGGCGTCCTGGACGCGCTCGCCACCGACGAGGCGGCCGAGGACGCGGAGCTGATCTCGGTGCTGCTCGCCTGGGAGCCGCGGATCGACGTCACCGGCCTGGCCGCCTCCTCGGGCCTGACCGCCGAGCGGGTCCGTGCGGCCCTGGTGCGCCTGGGCACCTCGGGACGGGTCGGCTACGACCCGGCGGAGGCGGCCTACTTCCACCGTGAGCTGCCGTACGACGCCGAGCGCGTGGAGCGTCACAACCCGCGCCTGCGTGCGGCCCGGACGCTGGTGGGGACGGGCGCGGTCGCCCTGGACGGCGCCCTCGGGACGGTGACCGCGCAGGACGGTCACGTGCACCGGGTGCGGGACGAGGCGGGGGTGCTCAGCTGCAGCTGTCCGTGGTGGGGGAAGTACCGGGGCGGGCGCGGGCCGTGCAAGCACGCGCTGGCGGTGCGGATGGTGCGGCGGGGCGGCGCCGCGGTGGAGCAGGGCAGGACTCGGGTCGACGGGGGTGTGCGATGAGCGTGCTGACGGATGCGGTACGGGCGGGCCGGACGGCCGAGGTGGTGAGCCTGCTCGACGAGCTGACGGACGGCGAACGGCGTGCGGTCTTCGGCGAGTTGAAGAACGTGCGCAAGGAGCTGAGAGCGGCCCCGTGGGACGCCGACTCCCGTCGCGCCTATCCGCCGCTGTATGTGGCCGGGGTGGCGTGCCAGACGGGCGCGGCGGCCGTCGCGACGTGGATAGCGGCCGCCGACATGCGCTGGTCCAGGACGTCACCGGCGCTGCTGCTGCGGATCCTGGGCGACCGCGAGCCGAGCTGGCTCGCCGATCTGACCCACCGGCTGGCGCAGCGTCCCGAGAGCGCCGGGGTGCCGTACGAGCTGATGGCCGGGCTGGTACGGCTGTCGGGCTGCCCGGTGCCGACGACGGACGCGTACGTACGGGGCTGGCTGGGGCACGTCGCCGGGACCTGGCAGCGAGCGGAGAGCGTGCTGGACCGGCTTCGGCAGGACCCGTATCTGCCGCAGCTCGTGGCCGCGCTCTTCGAGACCGAGGACGTCGGCGGCTTCTTCGGATGGCTGGCCGGGGACGGCCCGAACAGCTGGTACGGCGCGCTGACGCAGCTGGCCGACGAGGGCACCCTGGACCGCGGGGCGATGGTGGACGCGTGCGTGGCCCGGCTGCTGCGGGGCGGTTCCACCGCCGATCAGCGGGCGTTCCTGCGCCTGCTGAAGGAGCTGTCCCTCACGCCCGCCGAGCAGCGCGGGCGGATCGCGGACTGGCTCGCCCTCGTCTGCGACGCGGCCTCCCCGGTGGCCTCGCACGCCCAGTCGGTGCTCGGTTCCCTCGCCCTGGCGGGCGAGCTGACACAGCGGCAGCTGGCGGAGATGACCGACGCGGTGCTGTTCCGTACCGAGCGGAAGCTGGCGCGCGCCCAGATCGTCCTGCTCGGAAAGGTCCTCACCCGGGACGGCTCCGGGGCCGAGACCCTGCTGCCCGCCCTCGCGCAGGCCTTCGGGCACGAGGACTCCGATGTGCAGGAGCGCGCACTCAAGCTGGTGGAGCGCCATCTCAGGAAGGTCGGATCGGCCCAGACCCGGGCCGAACTGGCGGCCGCGGCGGAGCAGTTGGTGCCGGCGCTGCGCATGCGGGCGGTCTCGGCACTGGGCGCCGAGCGGGCGGCGTTCGAGCCCTCGGCGTACGAGGAGACCCTGCCCCCGGCTCCCCGGCCGGTGCGGCCGGCACCCGCGCCCGCGTCGGCGGCGGAGGTCGCCGAGGAGGTGAGCGCGCTGATGGCCGCGGAGGGGGACGTGGCCACGTTCGAGCGGGCGCTGGACGCTCTGGTGCGGCACGCCCACCGGGACCGGGGCACCCTCCTCGAAGCGCTCACGCCGGTGGTCGCCCGCCGCTGGTGGAACCGCCCCGACTCAGGGTACGTCCGGCACCCGGACGACCACTTCAGCCGGGCCAACCGCGTCCTCACGGCCGCGGACGGGCTCGACCTCCTCCTCGCCACGCTCCGGGGACGCGTGCGCACCGCGACGCTGTCGGCGCCGATTCAGCACGGGACCGCGGACCAGGCCTGCGTCCACAGCCCGCTCTCCCGGGCCTTCGCCGCCCGCCTGTGGGAGGTGGCGTACCGGCTGCGGACCGAGCCGCTGCCGTTCCTGCTGTCGACGCCCACCTGGAGCACGGGTCTGCTGGAGCCCGACGAGCTGGTGGCCCGCCTGGACGCGTACCGGCGCCTGGGCGCGCGGGTCTCGGCGGCGGACTTCGCACAGGCACTGCTGCGGGTACGCCGTGCCGACCGTGCCGCGGCCGAGGCGGCCGCCGGGCGCGCGGCGGCGCTCGGCACGGCGGAAGGCGCGCGGCTCGCCGCCTGGCTGACGTACGAGGGCCCCGACCTGCCGGCGGGCCGGCGGCGGTCCTCGGGCACCCGCATCCTGCTCGAATGCGGTGAACTCCTCCAGCTCCAGGAGGACTTCCCGGCGGAGTTCCGTCCGCTCGGCGGGCCGGTGAGCGTGTTCGGGGAGCGCTGGCACTGCTACCACTGGGACCCGGGCCTGCGCGGCCACTGGCTGGCCGTGCTGCCCGAGCGGCGCGAGCTGGTGGCGACGCGCCTGCTGCGCGAGGCGTCCACCGCGGCCGTCGACGACGTGCGGGGCGCCGCCGCCTTCCTGCCCCTGCTCGCCGAGTCGGGCGGTGCGGCGGGCGAGGCCGTCCACCTGTGCCTGGCGTACGGTCTCGGCGCCCGGCAGCCTCAGGACCGGCTCGCCGCGGTGGACGCGCTGCTGACGCTGGCGGCGCGCGGGCAGCTCGACGGGGCCCGGCTGGGCGCGGATCTGGGACAGCTGATACGCCGCGGGGCGGTGAAGCCGCTGCGGCTGGCGGAGTCGGCCCGCACCGCGGCGGCCACCGGCGCGAGCGCCACGATCTGGGGAATGCTCCGGCACACCCTGCCCGTCCTGCTGGCCGAGCTCGCGGTGGGCGGCCCGGGGGCGTCGGCTCGCGGCCTCGGCGAGCTGCTGGCGGTGGCCGCGGAGTGCGCGGAGCGTGCCGGAGCGCGGGGCGAACTGCCGCACCTGGCGCAGACCGCGCAGCGCCGCGGCTCGTCCCGGCTGGTGTCGCAGGCCCGCCGGCTGCGCAGCGCGCTCGCGCCGGAGCCGGCCGCCTGATCGCGTGGGGGCACATGGTGCGCGTGTCCGGCGGCGCGCCACAACAGTCAAAAATTCCACAAAAGGCACATAGGCATGCTTTACCCATCGGTCACAGAGCGTTCGTGATCACGCAACACCCTTCCTTCACAGTGGTTCCATGAGTCGATACATGTCTGACGTGACGCGTGCGCAGCAGGGTGGTTCGGTTCGGACGGCGGTCCGGGCCGCCAGGGACGGGTTCCGGAGGTGGTGGACACGCCGCCACGATCTCGCGCCGCCGTCGGGCGATACCGGCGCCCGGTCGCTGCCGTCGGCGCAGCAGGCCGGGCCGTCCGTGGAGAGTTCGCTGTGGCGGATGCGGACGACGGTGAAGGACGAACCGGGTTCGCTGGCCGCGCTGTGCACGGCGCTGGCCGGGCGGCGGGTCGACATCCTGAGTCTGCAGACGCATCCGCTGGCCACGGGCACGGTGGACGAGTTCCTGCTGCGGGCTCCCGCCGACCTCATGGCAGCAGAGCTCACCCAGATGGTGTCGCAGGCCAGCGGGGCCGACATCTGGCTGGAGCGGGCCGACGCCCACGACCTGGTCGACGCGCCCGTGCGGGTCCTGGGCCTGGCCGCGCGTACCGCCCTGGACTCGTCCGAACTGCCGCTCGCGCTGCGGCAGTTGCTGGGCCGGTGCACGATCCGCCAGCTGCCGGCCGGGCCCGTCGGCAGCGGCCGGGCCGCACCAGATGTGCCCGACGAGGGAGCGCTGGAGGAGACCGTCATGCGGCTGCGGGCGCCCGACGGCGGGGTGATCAGCGTGGAGCGGCCGTATCTGGCCTTCACGCCCACCGAGTTCGCCCGGGCCCGGGCGCTGGTGGAGCTGGACGCCCGGCTCGGGCCGCGCCTGCCGCTCGGCCGGGACGTGCTGACGCTGCCCGAGGGCAACGAGATCACGGTGCGCCGGGCCGACGCGCGCGACCTGGAGGCCGCGAAGGCGATGCACGAGCGGTGCTCGTCGCGGACGCTCGGCCTGCGGTACCACGGGCCGGTCGGCGACGCGGACCGCTACCTCAGCCACCTGCTCAGCCCGCGCTTCGGCCGCACCCTGGCGGTGCAGACGGCGTCGGGGCGCATCGTCGGCCTGGGCCACCTGCTGTGGGACGGGGACGAGACGGAGGTCGCGCTGCTGGTCGAGGACACGTGGCAGCACCGCGGCATCGGCGGTGAACTGCTCCAGCGGCTGGTGTCGTTGGCGGCCGAGGCGCGCTGCGCCAGCGTGTACGCGGTGACGCAGGCGTCCAACACCGCCATGGTCGGGGCGATGCGGGGCCTGGGGCTCCCCCTCGACTACCAGATCGAGGAGGGCACCCTGGTGATCACGGCCCGGCTGGAGGAGGGCCCGGCGCGCGGAGAGCTGTCCGGCGCCGGTGAGTTCGGGCGGGTCGAAGCGCCGTAGGGGGAGGTCGCCGGGCGGCTACAGGTGCGCCGTGGCCGGTCGCGCGGTTCCCCGCGCCTCTGCGGGGGTGCCGGCGCACCCCAACGCCTCATCCAGGTCCGCCCAGAGGTCGTCCACGTCCTCCAGGCCCACCGACAGGCGCAGCAGGCGGTCGCCGACGCCCGCGCCTCTGCGGTCGTCGGCGTCCACGATGCGGTGGCTGATGGAGGCGGGGTGCTGGATGAGGGTGTCGACGCTGCCCAGGCTCACCGCCGGGGTGATCAGGCGGACGGCGGCGATGACCTCGTGCGGGTCGCCGGTCACCTCGAAGGCGATCATCGCGCCGCCGATGCGCGGGTAGTGGACGCGCGAGACACGGGGGTCGGCGGCGAGGCGGCGGGCGAGTTCGGCGGCGTTCGCGGACGCCGCGCGCACGCGCACCGGAAGGGTCGCGAGGCCGCGCAGCAGCAGGTAGCCGGCGAGCGGGTGCAGGACGCCGCCGGTGGCGAACCGGACCTGCCGCAGCTGCCCGGCGAGCTCCTCGTCGCAGGCCACCACGCCCGCCATCACGTCCCCGTGTCCGCCGAGGTACTTGGTGGCGCTGTGCAGCACCAGCCGTGCGCCCTGCTCGGCCGGGCGTTGCAGCACCGGCGTGGCGAAGGTGTTGTCGGCGAGCAGCGGGACCGTGCCGCAGGCGTGGGCGACGGCCCGCAGGTCGAGTTCGGCCAGGGTGGGGTTGGCCGGGGACTCGACCAGCACCAGGCCGGTGTCGGGACGCAGCGCGTCGGTGATCCCGGCGGGGTCGGTCCAGGTCACCTCGGAGCCGAGCAGGCCCGCGGTCAGCAAGTGGTCGCTGCAGCCGTACAGGGGCCGCACGGCGACCACGTGGCGCAGGCCGGCCGATGCCCGCACGAGCAGGACGGCGCTGAGCGCGGCCATGCCGCTGGCGAACGCGACGGCGGACTCGGTGCCCTCCAGCCGGGCGAGCGCGGTCTCGAAGCGGGCGACCGTCGGATTGCCGAGGCGCCCGTAGACGGGCGGGCCCTCGGGCTCGGCGCCGGTGGTGGCGAAGGCGTCGATCCGGACGGCCTCGCCCCGGCTGTCGTACGAGGGGTAGGTGGTCGACAGGTCGATCGGCGCGGCGTGGAGTCCCTGCCGGGCGAGGTCGTCGCGGCCGGCATGGACGGCTTCGGTGGCCAGTGCTCTCGGTGAGCCGGGCAGCGCTCTCGTGGAGTCCATGGACGCAGGATGAACAACCACCGGGTCACAGGGGGTCCACCCCGTGCTACGTTCGACCGATGGCCGAATCTGTCGTACTGGATCCGGTGGACCTCCATCTGCTGCGGCTGCTGCAGAACGACGCCCGGACCACCTACCGCGATCTCGCCGCCCAGGTCGGCGTGGCGGCGTCGACCTGCCTGGACCGCGTGACGCGGCTGCGCCGGGCGGGCGTGATCCTCGGGCATCAGCTCCGGCTCGATCCGGCCAAGCTCGGACGGGGTCTGCAGGCGCTGCTCTCGGTGCAGGTCAGGCCGCACCGGCGGGAGCTCGTGGGGCCGTTCGTGGACCGGATCAAGGCGCTGCCGGAGTCCCGTACGGTCTTCCATCTCACCGGCCCCGACGACTACCTCGTGCACGTGGCGGTCGCCGACATGGCGGATCTGCAGCGGCTGGTCCTGGACGAGTTCACCTCACGGCGCGAGGTGGCCCGCGTGGAGACCCGGCTGATCTTCCAGCAGTGGGACTGCGGGCCGCTGCTCCCGCCTTCGCCCTCGGCACAATCCACGTGACGTGCCACGGCCCCTCGTACGAGGATGGACCGCATGTCACAGACCACGAACCCGCTGCCCCGAGAGGTCGCCGACGCCTACGTCGACGAGCTCATCGCCCTCGACCCGGTGACCGGCACGTACCTCGGCGTGAAGGAGAGTTCGAGCAGACTGCCCGACCTGTCGCCCGCGGGCCAGGAGGCGCAGGCGGAGCTGGCGCGGCGGACGCTGGCGCGGCTCGACGAGGCCGAGCGGCAGCCCGGCGCCGGCAGTGACATCGAGCGCCGGTGCGGCCGCCTGCTGCGCGAGCGGCTGACCGCCGAACTCGCCGTGCACGAGGCCGAGGAGGGCCTGCGCGCGGTCGGCAACATGGCGACTCCCGCCCACTCGGTGCGCGACGTCTTCACCGTGACCCCGAACCAGTCCGACGAGGACTGGGCGGCGATCGCCGAGCGGCTGCGTGCCGTGCCCGCGGCCCTGGCGGGCTACCGCGAGTCCCTCACCCTCGGCCTGGAGCGCAAGCTCCTCGCGGCTCCGCGTCCGACGGCCACGTTCGTCGGGCAGCTCACCGAGTGGTCGGACGGGGACGGCGAGGGCCGCGGCTGGTTCGAGGACTTCGCCTCGGCGGGCCCCGAGGCGCTGCGTGCCGAGCTGGACGAGGCGGCCCGTGCGGCGACCGCGGCCGTGGTGGAGCTGCGCGACTGGATGCGCGAGGTGTACGCGCCGGCCGTCGAGGACGCCCCGAACACGGTGGGCCGCGAGCGGTACGCGCGCTGGGCGCGCTACTTCAACGGCACGGACCTCGACCTGGACGAGGCCTACGCGTACGGCTGGTCCGAGTACCACCGGCTGCTCGGCGAGATGAGGCAGGAGGCCGAGAAGATCCTGCCCGGCGCCGCGACGCCATGGGTGGCGCTCGCCCATCTCGACGAGCACGGCAAGCACATCGAGGGCGTCGACGAGGTCCGCGACTGGCTGCAGGGCCTGATGGACCAGGCGATCGACGAGCTGGACGGCACGCACTTCGAACTCGCCGAGCGGGTGCGGAAGGTGGAGTCGTGCATCGCCCCGCCCGGCAGCGCGGCGGCGCCGTACTACACGGCCCCCTCGGAGGACTTCTCCCGCCCCGGCCGCACATGGCTGCCGACGATGGGACAGACGCGTTTCCCGGTCTACGACCTCGTCTCGACCTGGTACCACGAGGGTGTTCCGGGGCATCACCTCCAGCTCGCGCAGTGGGCCCACGTCGCCGGGAACCTCTCCCGCTACCAGGCCACCATCGGCGGGGTCAGCGCCAACGCCGAGGGCTGGGCGCTGTACGCGGAGCGGCTGATGGACGAGCTCGGGTACCTGACGGACGCGGAGCAGCGCCTCGGCTACCTCGACGCGCAGATGATGCGGGCCGCCCGGGTCATCGTCGACATCGGCATGCATCTGGAGCTGGAGATCCCGGCGGACTCGCCCTTCCGTCCCGGCGAGCGCTGGACCCCTGAGCTCGCCCAGGAGTTCTTCGGCTCGCACAGCAGCCGCCCGGCGGACTTCGTGGAGAGCGAGCTGACCCGCTACCTCACGATTCCCGGCCAGGCGATCGGCTACAAGCTCGGCGAGCGGGCCTGGCTGCTGGGCCGCGAGAAGGCCCGCGAGCGGCACGGCGACGCCTTCGACCTCAAGGCCTGGCACATGGCGGCCCTCTCCCAGGGCTCGCTCGGCCTGGACGACCTGGTGGACGAGCTCGCCCAGCTCTGAGCCTGGCTCGGACCGGCCCGGACCAGGCCCGGCTCAGCGGCGGAAGCCGCCCTCCGAGTCGATCACCTGACCCGTGATCCAGTCCGCCTCGTCCGTGGCGAGCCACGCGATGAGGCGGGCCGGATCGTCGGGCCTGCCCCAGCGGCCCGCGGGGAAGTGGGCGGCGACCGCCTCGTAGGTCTCCCCCGTGGCGTAACCCGTGTCCACCGGGCCCGGGTTGACGGTGTTCACCGTGATCGCCTGTTCGGCGAGGGTGGTCGACAGGGAGCGGGTGATCGAGGCGAGGGCGCCCTTCTGGAGGGCGTAGGCGATCTCGTCCGGCATGCCGCCCGCGATGTCCTGGCCCGAGGTCATCGTCACGACGCGTCCGCCGGGGGCAGGCGCGGGCAGGGCGGCGCGGTGACGGGCGTAGGCCTGGACGAGGAGCAGCACGGAGCGGGTGTCGACCGCCCAGTGCGCGTCGAGCATCGCGGCGTCGATCGTGTCGAGGGTGCCGTCGCTGCCGCTGAGGGCGTGGTTGGCGACGAGGACGTCGAGCCGGCCGCCGAGCGCCGCGGCGGCCGTGGCGATCAGCTTCGCGGGGGCGGCCGGGTCGCTCAAGTCGCCCGGTCCCGCGACGACTTGGGCCGCGGGGTCGCCGAGCGCCGCGCGGACGGAGGCGGTCACGTCCTCGGTACGGTCGCCGCCCCAGGGCATGGCGGTGTCGTGCGGCACGTGATGGTGCAGATAGACGCTCGCCCCGTACGCGGCGAGCCGCCGGGCCACGGCGTGTCCGATGCCGGCGCGTCTGCTCGCCCCGGTCACCAGGGCGGTACGGCCGCGCAGGGGCAGCGGGTCACGGCGCAGGTCTTCGGGTGCGGGGTGCGGCAGGAGAGGCATGGACGACCATGATGGAGATCGCCGCACGCCCTCGCACCCGAATATCCGTGCGGGACCGGTGCGCCGTCCCGGCCGCCCGCGCGGAGCGAGTGCGAGGGCCTGGTGCGAGAGTTCCGCCGTCCGCCCGCACCGGGCCCTACGGCAGCGGCCGCAGTTGGACGAGCCCCAGCCAGGTCTCCGGTCCCGGCTGGGCGTGCGCCGCGCGCACCGCGTACCTGCCCGCGGCCAGCTCGACCCGGAGCGTGTCGGTGCGGTGCGTCTCGTTGCCGGGCCAGGCCGAGTCGAACAGCAGCACCGGCCCTGGCACCGCCCAGTGCACCTCCTGCCCCCAGTCCGCGGCGGCGAGGGCGGCGGGGACACCGGCCAGGAGTTCGTCCTCGGTGTTCGCGGCCCACCACCGTACGAAGGTCGCGTGCTCCGGCAGGTAGGCGGTGGAGGCGGGTTCGTCGCCCAGGACCAGGGCGGCGGAGTCGCCGACCGGGAGCAGTCCCACGAAGCCGTCGACCTCGCAGGCCCGGTCGTAGTCCGAGGCGTTCTCCTCGCCGTCGGCGCCCGCCCAGAACGGCAGCACCGTCTCCGGCACCGCGATGAGCGGTCCACCGCCCGACTCGACCCACTCCACCGTTCCGGCCTCCGCGTATCGCACCATGGTGCGGAACGGTACACGCACAGGAACTCGTGACTCCGCTTGCCTCTCAGCAGCCGCAGTCGCCGCCGGACGCGGGTGCCGTCAACGGGTCCGGGGGACGCCGCTCGTGTCCCTCCCAGGTCTCGAACTCGAAGCCCTCACGCACCCAGTACTCGAAGCCGCCGAGCATCTCCTTGACCTGGTAGCCGAGTTCGGCGAGCGCGAGGGCCGCCCGGGTCGCGCCGTTGCATCCGGGGCCCCAGCAGTAGGTGACCACCGGCACGGACGGGTCGAGGAGTCGCCTCGCCTGCTCGGGGACGAGCGCGGTCGGCAGATGGACCGCCCCGGGGACGTGGCCCTGGTCCCAGGCCGCGGTGGAGCGGGAGTCCAGGACGACGAACCCGGCGTCGCCGCCGGCCGCGAGCGCGGCGGCGACGTCGGACACGTCGGCGTGGAAGGCGAGGCTCGCGCGGAAGTGGGCGGCGGCCTCGGCCGGGGCGGCGGGGGGCGTGCGCAGGACGGGATTCACGGTGGCAGCGGTCATGCGCAGAAATCTATGCCGGTCGCACGGGCCCCTGAAGCGGCGATCCCCGGCCCTGCTCTTGATCGGCCGGGGATTCCTCTGCTATCCATCCCGGATGGCCACGTTTTCCCCGGACGCCACCGACTGGCGCATCCTGGACGTCCTCCAGCGCGAGGGGCGCGCCAGCTTCGCCGAGCTGGCGCGCGCCGTCTCCATGTCGCCGAGCGCGGTGACCGAACGGGTGCGCCGGCTGGAGGAGGCGGGCGTCATCCAGGGGTACGCCGCCGTCGTCGATCCGGACCGGCTGGGGCTGCCGATCCTGGCGTTCGTACGGCTCAGGTATCCGAACGGCAACTACAAGCCCTTCCACGACCTGGTCGCCGTGACGCCGGAGATCCTGGAGGCCCACCATGTGACGGGCGACGACTGCTTCGTCATCAAGGTCGCCGCGCGCACGATGCGCCATCTGGAAGAGGTGGCCGGCCGGATCGGCGTGCTGGGCTCGGTGACCACGAGTGTCGTCTACTCGTCCCCGCTGCCCCGGCGGCCTCTCGGTCACTGACGCGGGGGTCAGAGAGTCCTACCCGGCCCCCCGTTGCCGCAGCACGGACCCCGATCTCCCCTTCACGACCTCCAGTTGGGCATGGATACGGCGTCTCAGATCGGCCACGTGACTGACGATGCCGACGCTGCGGTCCCGCTCGCGCAGGGAGTCGAGCACGTCGAGGACCTCGTCGAGCGTCTGGTCGTCGAGGCTGCCGAAGCCCTCGTCGATGAAGAGCGTGTCCAGCCGGACCCCGCCGGCCTCGTCGGTGACGACGTCCGCGAGGCCGAGGGCGAGCGCGAGCGAGGCGAAGAACGTCTCGCCGCCGGACAGCGTCGCCGTGTCCCGCTCCCGTCCGGTCCACGCGTCGACGACGTGCAGCCCGAGACCGCTGCGGCCGCGTCCGGCCCGGTCGTCGGAGTGCACGAGGGTGTACCGGCCGGACGACATCCGCTGCAGCCGCACGGTCGCCGCGGCGGCCACCTGCTCCAGACGGGCCGCCAGCACGTACGACTCCAGGCGCATCTTGCGTTCGTTCTCCGCCGAGGTGCCCGCGGCGAGTGCGGCCAGACGGGCCACCCGGTCGTACTCCTCGCGCAGCGGCGCCAGGCGGCGTACGGCCGCGGCCGACCGGGCGGAGAGCCGGTCGAGTTCGCCGCACCGGCGGGCGGCCGCGTCGCGCGCGGAGGCGGCGTCGCGCAGCCGCCGGGCCGCGGCGGAGGCGGCCCGCTCCGCCGCCTCGACGTCGGCGGCGGGCCGCCGGGCGGCGGCCGCGGTGTCGGCCTCGGCGAGGACGGCGCGCACGGCGGCCTCCTCCGACTGCCGGGCGTCCAGGCGGTGTTGCAGCTCGCGGTGGGCGGCGGCGTCGAGCAGTGCGGCGGCCGCGGCCTGCGGAGTGTCGAAGCCGGCGCGGAAGGCGGCGTCGGACAGCCGGGAGTCGGCGTCCTTCAGCCGCTGTGCGGTGTCCTCGGCGGCCCGCGCGGTCTCGGCGCCCTCGGCCAGCAGCTCGGCCTGCCGCTCCAGCTGCGCCGCCCGCGCGGCGACGCTCGACGCCGTGCCGCGCGCCTGGGCCAGCTCCTCCTCCAGCTCCGACCGTTCACGGTCGAGCCGGTCGCGGTGGCCGACCCGGGAGGCGGCCCGGACCGCCGCCTGCTGGCGTGCCGTGGTCCGCCGCTCGTGCTCCTGCTCCGCCTGCCGCAGCTCCTCGTGCGCCGCGTGCAGGGCACCGGCCCCGGCCCGCGCCCGGCCGTAGAGCCGCTCCAGCTCCTCGACCTCTTCGGCGAGCCGGGCCGTCGGGGTGTCGCCCGCCTCCGCGGTGGCGGCCGCCAGGGCCTCGCGTACGACGCCGAGGCGGCGCTCCTCCTCGGCGCGCTCTTCGTCGGCGCGCCGGGAGGCGGCGAGCGCGCGCTCCTCCGCCTCGCGGTCGACGTGGCCGGCGACCTTGCGCGCGGGCGCGGGGTGCTCGGTGGCTCCGCAGACGGCGCACGGCTCGCCGTCGGCGAGGTTCGCCGCGAGCTCGGCCGCGATGCCGGTGAGCCGCTGTTCCTTGAGGTCGAGCCAGTGGGCGCGGGCCTCGGTGGCCCGTTCGCGGGCGGCCTGCACGCGCGCGTGGGCGTCCTCGGCATCGCGGGCGAACGCGTCGCGCTGGCGGGCCGCGCCGAGTCTGCGCTGCGCGGGTTCGCGCTGCACGCCGAGCTGTTCGGCCCTGGTCGCGGCCCCCTGCGCGGACTCGATGCGGGTCTGCAGGCCGGCGCGGGCCGCCTCCCAGTCCCCGAGCCAGGCCTCGGCCTCCTGGAGCACGTCCTCGTCGGCGCGCTCCTGCCGGTCCAGGTCGGCGCGCTCCGCGACGAGGGCGGTCAGCCGCTGCTCGGCGCGGCGGGCGGACTCCAGGCCGCCGAGTTCCTCGGCGCTGCGGCGGGCCGCGGCCGCGAGCCCGGCGGCACCGGCGTCGGCCCAGGTGCCGGGCAGCAGCGCACGCGCGCGCGCCTCGGCGGAGGCGGCCCGCCGGTGTTCGGCGTCCGCGGCCTCCCTGAGCTCCAGGGCGGGCGCGACCGCCTCGGCCTTCCGGGACCGCTCCATGCGGGCCTGCGCGTCCCGGTGGGCCCCGGCCCGCTCCTCCAGCCGGGCGGCGCGCTCGCGTGCCTCCCCGAACCGCCGCTGCAGCCGGGCCAGTTCGCGCACGTCCTCCAGCGCCCGCTCGGCCGCCGCCTGCGCGGATTCGGTGGCGGTGAGCCGGCAGTGGGCGATGGTCAGCTGCTCGCGGGCGGTGCTGCGGGCGACGGCCGCGGCCGCGACGACGGCCTCGGCGAGACCCGGCTCGCCCGGTGCCAGCTCCGGCAGCTCCAGGGCGCCGTCGGCCGCCTGCTGCATGCGGTGGGCGTCGGCGAGCAGCGCGGCGTCCCCTTCGCGGACCTCGGTCTCGGCGGCGCGGCGGCGCTCGGCCAGGCGCTTCTCGACCTCGGCGAAGCGGTGGGTGTCGAACAGGCGGCCGAGGAGCTTGCCGCGTGCCTCGGCGTCGGCCCGCAGGAAGCGCGCGAAGTCGCCCTGGGGCAGCAGCACGACCTGGCAGAACTGCTCGCGGCTCATGCCCAGCAGCTGGGTGATCTCCTCGCCGATCTCCTGGTGCGAGCGGCTGAGGTCCTTCCAGCCGCCGGCCGTCGCGTCGTACGCACGCAGCCTGCTCTGCGCCTTCTCCGTCGTCGTGCCCGAACCGCGCTTCTTGGGGCGCTCCCAGGGCGGCTGCCGGGTGATCTCCAGCCGCCGTCCGGCGACGGTCAGTTCCAGGGTCACCTCGGTGCGCGTACCGGCCGCGGCGTGGTCGCTGCGCAGGGCCAGGCCCTGGCCGCTCTGCCGGGCGCCGGGGACGGAGCCGTAGAGCGCGAAGCACACGGCGTCCAGGACGGAGGTCTTGCCCGCGCCGGTCGGGCCGTGGAGCAGGAAGAGCCCGGCCGCCGACAGCTCGCCGAAGTCGACGCTCTGCGATCCGCCGAACGGCCCGAAGGCGGTGATCTCCAGCCGGTGCAGCCTCATCGCGCGACCTCCCGCACGGCCTCGTCGGCGCGCACCGCGTCGAACGCGTCCCGCAGCACGGCCTGTTCGCGCTCGTCGGGTCCGGCGCCGCGCACATGGGCCACGAAGTCCTCGGCGATTTCCTGGTCGCTGCGGTCCGCGAGCCGCCGGGCGTACGACACGTCCGGGTCGTCCGGTGCGCGCTCGGGGTCGAAGACGAGGCTGAGGGTGTGCGGGAACCGCTCCGCGAGCCGGGCCATGGGGTCGGTGGGGCGGACCGGGTCGGTGAGGGTGGCCTCGACCCACGCCGCCTCGTGCCGGGTCAGTCCCGGATCGGCCAGCAGCTCCTCCAGCGTCCCGCGGATGCGGGCCAGGGCGCGGGGCACCGGGCAGTCGACGCGCTCGGCGGTCACGGAGCCGTCCGCGCCGAGGTCGACGAGCCACATGGTCTTGCGGTGATCGGTCTCCGAGAAGGAGTACGGCAGCGGGGAGCCGGAGTAGCGCACACGCTCGGTGATGGTCTGGCAGCCGTGCAGGTGGCCGAGTGCCGCGTAGTCCACCCCGTCGAAGACACCGGCGGGTACGGAGGCGACCCCGCCGACGGTGATGTCCCGCTCGCTGTCGCTGGCCGAGCCGCCGGTGACGAAGGCGTGCGCGAGGACGACGGAGCGGGTGCCCCGCGCGCGGGTGGCGAGGTCGGCGCGGACCCGGTCCATGGCGGCGGCGAGCACGGCCTCGTGGCCCGCCTTCTCCACCCCGAACGCGTCCTTCACCAGGGCGGGTTCGAGATACGGCAGGCCGTAGAAGGCCACGTCGCCGTGGGCGTCGGTGAGGACCACCGGTGTCCCGCACGCGGACGGCTCGGTCCGCAGATGGATGCCCGCGCGTCCGATCAGGCCGGCGCCGACGCCGAGCCGGCGGGCCGAGTCGTGGTTCCCGGAGATCATCACCGTCGGCACGCCCAGCTCGGCGAGGCGGTGCAGCGCGTCGTCGTACAGCTCGACCGCGGCGAGCGGCGGCACCGCGCGGTCGTACACGTCCCCCGACACGACCACCGCGTCCACGCCGCGCTCGCGCACGGTCGTGACGAGGTGGCCGATGAACCCGGCCTGGGCGTCGAGCATGTTCACCCGGTGGAACGCCCGGCCGAGATGCCAGTCGGAAGTGTGCAGCAGCCTCATGATCCCCGACCCTAACGGCCGGGTCCGACAGCCCGGGTGGTTACTCCCGTATCGGCCCGTCATGGGCCGTCTCCTGCCGGTCCGTCATGCCCGTTTCCTCCGGAACGTCACACGTCTCCGTAGGCTTCGCCACCCGGTTCGAACCGGGCCGTTCCGGCGGTCGCGTCCGCGAGCCAGGAGCGGAAGGCGTCCACGTCGGCGTCCGGCAGGGCGATCTCGAGGGTGACCGCCTCGCCGTAGCGCACCTCGCGCACCTCGCGCCCGGTCGAGCGCAGGTCGTTCTCCACCTTGCCGGCGCGCTGGTGGTCGACGGTGACCGTGGCGAGCCGGAACCGGCGGCGGGTGCGGGTGCCGACCGCGTCCAGGGCCTCGCCGACCGCGCCGCCGTACGCCCGGATGAGCCCGCCCGCGCCCAGCTTGACCCCGCCGTAGTAGCGGGTGACGACGGCCACGACGTACCGCATGTCGCGGCGCAGCAGCATCTGGAGCATCGGCACGCCCGCGGTGCCGCCCGGTTCGCCGTCGTCGCTCGCCCTCTGCACCGCGGCGTCGGCGCCGATGACGTAGGCCCAGCAGTTGTGGGAGGCGTCCGCGTGCTCCTTGCGTACACCGGCGACGAAGTCCTGGGCCTCCCGCTCGGTGGCCGCCGGCGCCAGGGCGCACAGGAAGCGGGAGCGGTTGACCTCGGTCTCGTGCACGCCCGCGTGGGCCACCGTGCGGTACTCGTCCTGCATCCGGCCAGCCTATGCGGCGCCCGCGCTACTTCTTCCCGGTGCCCTTCCGGCCTCGCGGCACGAGCACGCCCGTCAGCAGCGCGGTGCCCGGGACGAGCGCGTCCCAGGCGGGCCCGTGCCAGGCCAGCACCGCGATCGCGGAGGTCGGGAACTTCGCCCGCACCACCGCCAGCGCGTCGTCGAGGCCGTCCCCCGCCAGGTCGAGGACGAGCTCCTCGAGGCCGGGGTTGTGGCCGACCAGGAGCAGCGTCTCGACCTCGGCGGACACCTCGTGCACGACGCTCAGCAGCCCGGCGGCGCCGGCGCCGTACAGCCGCGGGTCGTGACGCACCGGTGGCGGGGTGCCCCACTGGGCCGAGGCCAGCTCCCAGGTCTGCCGCGCGCGTACCGCGGTGGAGCACAGCGCGAGGTCCGGCAGGCAGTCGGCCTCGGCCAGGGCTCGTCCCGCGGCCGGCGCGTCCCGCAGGCCGCGGGTGGCGAGCGGGCGCTCGTGGTCGGCGGTCCCCTCCGGCCAGGCCGACTTGGCGTGCCGGAGCACCACGAGGCGGCGCAGCGGGCCGGTCACCGCGCGCGCGATCACGCCGGGGATCCGAGATCGCGGGTGAGGTCGAGGCCGAGCAGCCGGTCGGCGTAGGCGAACGTCTCGAAGCGGGCGCCGTCGGGCAGTTCGGACTCCGTCTCGACCCAGGTCAGCACCTGGAGCACGGCGGGCACGTCCAAGTCGTCCTCCCAGGCGGTGCGAAGGCGTGTGCGCGCCTCGTCGGGGATCGGCCGCGACGGCTGCCGCGCCCAGGCGGCGACCGCACGGCGCCGGCGTACGAGGGTGGCGCGGGCCTCGGCGAGGGCGGCGGCGTCGAGGGTCACCGGCTCGTCGCGGCGCCGGGCGAGCAGGACGAGGCGCAGGACGGCCGGGTCGTCGGCCTCCGGGATGCCGGGCTCGCCCGGGTGCACGGGTGCGACGGCGATCCTCACGCCTTCGGGCGGCGCGTCGCCCTCCCCGACGACGTGCAGGACCTGCGCCTCACCCAGCCCGGGGCCCACGTCCCGCCGGTCCTCGAAGGGCCGGACGCCGAGGGCCGCCGCCCCCGACCGCAGCCCGGCGTGGTCACGGGCGGCGTCCAGGACCCCCCACACCGGGGTGCCGCCGAGTTCCAGGGCGCGGACGAGGACGTCGGCGACGAGCAGCACCCGCAGGGAGCGCGCTCCGGCTCCGGGAACATGGGCCTCGACCCGGGTCAGCCCCCGTCGGGCCGGGGCGGCGTCGGTGGAGCGGCCGGTTCGGGCGTCGATGATGCGCAGCACCTGGCGAGCCTAGGCGTGCGCGCGCCCGTACGCAGGCGTCCGGACCGAAATCAGGACATGGCGGCGGGATTCAACAAGGGGTGCGAGGGTGCCGCGCACGCGCGCGTGGCGTGTGGATCCGTACCCGGTCGAGCACCGTGACCGCGCCGCCTCCGCCGGACGTCCGCCACGTGCGTCGGGAAGTCCCGCAGAGAGGCCTCCTCGTCGGCGAGGGCCACGGCGCACGGGTCCGCGGGTCCGGGGCCGTGCCAGCCGTGATCACCCTCCGGGCCGGTGGTCCCGCAAAGAGCACCGGCTCCGGCGTCGAGGTGGCCGGTCAGGCGCGCGGCGCGCATGTCGTGCGCGGGAACCGGGCACCCGCCGCCGTGCGGGACGCCCGGAAAACGCTGCGCCGCCGGTGCTCCGAACAGGTGTCAGGGGCGCGCCGTGGCCGGGGAATCATCGTGCGGCGCGAGCCGTTCAAGGAACACGACAGCAGCTGTCCGAGGCGCAGGGAGGCCCAGGGTGTACGGCGACGAGGCAACGATCCGCAAAATCCTCACCGAGTCCGGCGACACCTGGGCCGTGGTGGGCCTGTCGTCGAACCAGCGGCGCGCCGCGTACGGCGTGGCCCAGGTGCTGCAGCGCTTCGGCAAGCGGATCGTGCCCGTCCACCCCAAGGCGGAGACGGTGCACGGCGAGCAGGGGTACGCCTCCCTGGCCGACATCCCCTTCGACGTGGACGTCGTCGACGTCTTCGTCAACAGCGAACTCGCCGGGCCGGTGGCCGACGAGGCGGTGGCGAAGGGCGCCAAGGCGGTCTGGTTCCAGCTCGACGTGATCGACGAGGCGGCCTACGACCGCACGCGCGCGGCGGGGCTCGACATGGTGATGGACCGCTGCCCCGCGATCGAGATACCGCTCATGCGCTAGGGATTCTCGCAACGGGCCCCGGCCGTCACAGGCGGGTCTCCACTCCGTACAGATCACTTGAAGCCCTGTTCAGGAACCCCTCTGCCGCTGGTCAAAACTTCACCACGGGTCTTCTGCCCGCCCTCGCCTGATTCCTAATCTGCGACGTCCCACTGACTGAAAGAATTCATTCAGAATATGAGGGGTCGCCGCACCGCCCCGACGCGCCGCGGATGGACTTCAGGGCCGCCCAGTGGCTGCCCGCCTACCTGCTGGGCATGGGCGTCCTCTCCGCGCAGGGCCAGTTCGGCGGCGCCGGCCGCATCCCCCTGTGGTGGGACATCCTCGTCGTCGGCGCGTTCTCGCTGGCCGTCTACTACTGGGCCCGGGCGACCGCCTCGCGCCCCGAGGAGATCGAGCGCAGCATCGACGAGGTCGTGGTCACCGACGCGCCCGCGCACTGACCCCTCGTCCCCGGGCACGGCGTCCCGCGGGCAGGGCCCGTCGGCCGCGGCTCCCCTGCCGCGGCTGACGGGCCACCGTCATAATGCTCTCGTGACGTCGACCCCCGCACAGCCCAACTCCCCGTCCGCGCACCGTTTTCCGGTGGTGATCGTGGGCGCGGGCCCCGCCGGTCTCACCCTCGGCAACATCCTGCGAGCCGCCTCCGTCGACTGCCTGGTCCTGGAGATCGAGACGCGCGAGTTCATCGAGCGGCGGCCCCGCGCCGGCGTCATCGAGGAGTGGGCCGTGCGCGGGCTCCAGGAGCGCGGACTGGCGGACCGCCTGCTGGAGCGGGCGGAGCTGCACACCCAGTGCGAGTTCCGGGTCGGCGGGGAGCGGCACCGGTTCTCCTACACCGAGCTGACGGGGCAACACCACTTCGTCTATCCACAGCCGTTGCTGGTGACGGACCTCGTGCGCGAGTACGCGGACGTGCGCGGCGGGGCCATCCGGTTCGGTGTGCGGGACGTCCAGCTGCACGGCCTGGACTCGGACCGCCCCACGGTGTCGTACACCGACCCGGACAGCGGCCGACGCGAGCTCCTGGACGCCGAGTTCGTCATCGGCTGCGACGGGGCACGCGGCGTGACCCGCGCCGCGCTGCCGCAGCACGCCCGCATCGCCCGGCAGGACTACGGCGTGGGCTGGCTGGCGCTGCTCGCCGAGGCACCGCCCTCCAGCGACTGCGTGGTGTTCGGCATCCACCCGCGCGGTTTCGCCGGGCACATGCCGCGCAGCCCCGAAGTCACCCGCTACTACCTGGAGTGCCCGCCGGGCGAGGACCCGGAGAGCTGGTCGCACGACCGGGTCTGGGCCGAGCTGCAGGAGCGGCTCGGCGCGGACGACCGGCCGCCGCTCACGGAGGGGCGGCTGATCGAGAAACGCGTCCTCGACATGCACAACTACGTCGTCGAACCCATGGTGTTCGGGCGGCTCTTCCTCGCCGGGGACGCCGCACACCTCACCGCGCCCATCGCCGCGAAGGGCATGAACCTCGCGCTGCACGACGCCTTCCTGCTCGGCGACGGACTCGTCGCGCACCTCACCAAGGGCGAGAGCGCCGGCCTGGAGAGCTACTCGGCGGCCTGCCTGGAGCGCGTGTGGGACTACCAGGAGTTCTCGCAGTGGCTGTCGGAGGTGTACCACGGCACGTCGTCGGGCGACGCGTACCGGGCGGGCACGACGCAGGCCCGGCTGCGGCGCCTGTTCACCTCGCCCGCGGCGGCGGCCTCGTTCGCGCAGCAGTACCTCGGGAAGAGCCCGGCGCCCTGACCCGGCCGGCCTGGCGGGCGGTGCTCAGTCGTGCGGCGGGCGGTCGCTCAGGCGGTGGTCGGCGACCTTCAGCGCCTCGTCCACGAGCCGCCGCAGGTGCCCGTCGCGCAGCGAGTAGACGACTCTGCGGCCTTCCTTGCGGGTGTCCACCAGGCCCGCGAGCCGCAGCCGCGCCAGATGCTGGCTCACCGCGGGACGCGCCGCCCCGCAGGACTCCGTGAGCGTCGTGACGTCGGCCTCCGACCTGGTCAGGGCATGCAGCAGGGCGAGCCGGGTGCGGTCGCCGAGCAGGCCGAGGAGCTCGGCGGCGAGGGCGAACTCCTCCTCGCCCGGGGTACGCGGATGCGCATCGTGCGCAGGTGACAGGTGCATGCGTGCGCTCATACGCACATAATGGCCTCGTGGGCCCGGGCGGGTCCACCCCGCGGCCCGGAAGGGGATCCACGTGAGCGACCGGCACGACCACCACGAGCACGGCGCACCCACGCATCCGCGCCCGCACGCCCACGGCTCCCCCGGCATCCGGCACCGCCTCGGCCACCTGCTCACCCCGCACTCCCACGAGAGCGCCGACAAGGTGGACTCCGCCCTGGAGTCCTCGGCACGCGGGATGCGCGCGCTGTGGGTGTCCCTCGCCGTGCTCGGCGTGACGGCGCTGGCGCAGGCCGCGGTGGTCGCCGCGTCCGGTTCGGTGGCGCTGCTCGGCGACACCGTGCACAACGCCGCGGACGCGCTGACGGCCGTACCGCTGGGCATCGCGTTCGTGCTGGGGCGGCGGGCGGCCACGCGGCGGTTCACCTACGGCTACGGGCGGGCCGAGGACCTCGCCGGGATCGCGATCGTGCTGACGATCGCCGCGTCGGCGGCGTTCGCGGCCTGGGCCGCGGTGGACCGGCTGCTCGATCCGCGGCCCGTGACGCACGTACCGGCGGTGGCCGTGGCGGCGCTGGCCGGGTTCGCCGGGAACGAGTGGGTGGCCCGGTACCGGATCCGGGTGGGCCGGGACATCGGGTCGGCGGCGCTGGTCGCCGACGGGCTGCACGCCCGCACCGACGGGTTCACCTCGCTGGCCGTGCTGCTGGGGGCCGGCGGTTCCGCGCTGGGGTGGCAACTCGCTGACCCGATCGTGGGGTTGGCGATCACCGCCGCGATCGTGCTGGTGCTGAGGGACGCGGCGCGCGAGGTGTTCCGGCGCGTGCTGGACGCGGTCGACCCGGCCCTGGTGGACCGCGCCGAGCGGGCGCTGCGCGGGGTGCCGGGCGTGCGCGGGGTGGGCGAGCTGCGGCTGCGCTGGATCGGGCACCGGCTGCGGGCCGAGGTCGCGGTGACGGTCGACGGCGACGCGACCGTACGGGCCGCGCACACGATCGCCGTCGAGGCCGAGCACGCCCTGCTGCACGCGATCCCCCGGCTCACCGCGGCCCTGGTCCACGCGGACCCCGCCCCGGCACCGGGCCAGCAGGACCCCCACCTGGCACTGGCCCATCACGCCGGGGCCCGGCCACCGGGACTCGGGACCGTGCCGTCGGCGTGAGGCACCGGCGCGCCGCACGGGAGCCGAGGCCGACCGCACCGCACGACGGCATCGCCCCCTAGGCGCCCAGGCCCTCCAGGACCACCGCGCCCGGCAGTTCCGCGAACGCCTTGCCGGGGACCAGGAGTTTGCCGCGGCGGCGGCCGCTGCCCACCAGGACGTAGGGAAGGTCCACGACGGCCGAGTCGACCAGGACGGGCCAGCCGGCGGGGAGGCCGACGGGGGTGATGCCGCCGTACTCCATGCCGGTCTCGCCCGTCGCCGTGTCCATGGAGGCGAACGAGGTCTTGCGGGCGCCCAGTTGGCGGCGGACGACGCCGTTCACGTCGACGCGGGTGGTGGAGAGCACGACACACGCGGCCAGGGTGGTCCCGCCGCCCCGCTTGCCGGCCACCACCACGCAGTTCGCCGACCGGTCCAGCAGCTCCTGCCCGTAGTGCTCGACGAAGACGGCGGTGTCCGCCCACCGCGGGTCGGTGTCGACGTAGACGATCTGGTCGGCGGGGACACTGCCCTGCCAGGTCCGTACGGCCTCGGCGACCGGGGCGGTCAGGTCGCCGAGGGCGTCGGGGGCGGGGACGGCGATGTCGAAGTGTCCGATCGGTGGGCGCATGGCCGCACGCTAACAGGCCCCCTGACCGCGGCTCCCGGACGCCGCCTCAGCGCACCGGCGGGACGGAGACCGCCATGACCATCTCCATCGGCTCGCCGCCCTCGTTGCCGTAGGTGTGCGGGGTGTCGGCCTCGAAGGAGGCGCTGGCCCCGGCCGGGACACGGTGCTTCGCGCCGTCGACGGTGAGCGTCAGTTCGCCGGCCAGGACGTGCACCAGCTCGACCGTGCCGGTGGGGTGCGGATCGGACGGGCTGCTGTCGCCGGGCATGAGCCGCCAGTCCCACATCTCCAGCGGGCCGGGGGCCTCCGTGCCCGCGAGCAGCCGGTTGTAGCTGCCGGCGTCGGTGCTCCACAGCCGGACCGCCTGCTCGGCGGGGACGATACGGACCTGCGGGCCCTGCTCGTAGTCGAGCAGGGTGGTGATGCTGACACCGAGCGCGTCACCGATCTTGACGACCGTGCCGATGCTCGGGTTGGTGCGGGCCTGCTCGATCTGGATGAGCATGCCGCGGCTGACCCCGGCGCGGGCGGCCAGCGCGTCCAGGGTGAAGCCGCGCTCGTTGCGCCAGCGCTTGACGTTGCGCGCCAGGGACTGGGTCAGCAGGTCGAGGTCCGACACGTTCCGTCCAATGTCCGTCTGCGGGGGGAGGGAGCGGGGGCGAGGAGAGCCAGCACCCGGAGAGGCCATTATTTTCAATTCCCCGGTCCACTTGACTGTACTACGCTGTGCTGCACCCGATCGTTCACCGAACTGTACTGCGAGGCACCCCGTGACAGCACTCTTCGCCCTGGCCACCAGCCTGCTGTGGGGGCTGGCCGACTTCGGCGGCGGACTGCTGACCCGGCGCAGCCCGGCCCTCACCGTGGTCGTCGTCTCGCAGGCGATCGCGGCGGCGGTGCTCGGCGCGGTCGTGGCGGCGACGGGCGGCTGGAGCGAGGCGGGGCCGCGGCTGTGGTTCGCCTTCGCGGCGGGCCTGGTGGGCCCGGTGGCGATGATCGCCTTCTACAAGGCGCTCGCCCTGGGCCCGATGGGCGTGGTCTCCCCGCTCGCCACGCTGAGCGTGGCCGTCCCGGTGAGTGTCGGGCTCTTCCTCGGCGAGCGCCCGGGCCTGCTGCAGGTCGCCGGGATCGCCGTCGCCGTCACCGGCGTGGTGCTCGCGGGCGGGCCCCGGCTCGGGGGCGCCTCCGTGCAGCGGCGCACGATCCTGCTCACGCTCGTCGCCGCGCTCGGTTTCGGCACGGTGTTCGCGCTGATCGCGGAGGCCTCGACGACCCTGACCGGCCTGTTCCTCGCGCTCTTCGTGCAGCGGGTGACGAACGTGGCCGCGGGCGGGATCGCCCTGTTCGCCTCCGTCCGGCGGGGCACCGCGGCCCTGCCCGCCGGGGGCTTCCCCTGGGCCTCGCTGCCCGCGCTCGCCTTCGTCGGCCTCGCGGACGTCGCGGCCAACGGCACCTACTCGGTCGCCGCCCGGCACGGCCCCGTCATGGTGGCCGCCGTACTCGCCTCGCTCTACCCGGTGGTGACCGCCCTGGCCGCCCGCGGCTTCCTCCGCGAACGCCTCCTGCGCATCCAGGCGGCGGGCGCGGGCCTCGCCCTGGTGGGCACGCTGCTGCTGGCGACGGGATAGGTGACTGACCGCAGGCAGCGTCGCGCACACGGCTGCTGGGTGGCCGGCCCGGCCCGGGAGGCCGGGCCTACGCGTCCGCGTCCAGTTCCGCCAGTCTCGACACCGTCTCGTCGTCCAACTCCGAGAGCGCCAGGAGCTGTTCGGGGGTCACGCCGTCCGGTATGGGGACCGGTGCCGGTGTCCGCAGCGGTGGCTGCCAGCCGTCCTCGGCGGTCCAGCGGCGCACGACGCGGGCCGGTGCCCCGGCCACCACGGCGTGGTCGGGCACGACACCCCGCACCGCCGCACCCGCGGCCACCACCACGTTCCGCCCGATCCGCGCGCCGGGCAGGATCACCGCTCCGGTGCCGATCCAGCAGCCGGGCCCGATCTCCACCGGCTCCATCCGCGGCCACTGCTTGCCGATGGGCTCGTGCGGATCGTCGTAGGAGTGGTTCGTGGACGTCACATAGACGTACGGACCGAAGTAGCAGTCGCTGCCGATGGTGACCGACGTGTCGGCGATGACGTGGCTGCCGCGGCCGAGGACGACGCCGTCCCCGATGCGCAGGATCGGCTCCGGGCCGAGGTCGAGGTCGGGCATGAGGCCGGCGGTCAGCGTGACCTGCTCGGCGACGATGCAGTGGGACCCGATGTGGATCCAGGGCTCGCCGAAGACGGTGCCGAGCGGGAAGGCGAGACGGGTGTGGGCACCCAGCGCACCGAAGCGGAAGCGTCCCGGACGCTCGGCGGTGACCGAACCGGTGCGCTGCACCCAGGCCCAGCCCGCGTGGACGGCGCGCTGGGTGAGGCTTCGCCGCCAGGATGAGAACGTGTTCTTGCGCTTGGGCACCCGCACACCGTACTCAGCGCGGGGTGCGCGGACGCGGTGCACGCCCTGTGATCTTCACCCCACCGCGAGCAGCCGCGCCGCGCGCGTGCGCCGCCCCGGACGCGGATCACCCGTAGCGGATGAGGCGGCGACGGCGGAGCTGTGGTGCCGTGCAGAGATGACCAGGATCGGCCTCGTGAATCCCTTCGCCCTCGCCGGACGGGTGGCGCGGTACGCGCTGGGGACCGCGGGACTGATCGCCGACCGGGTGGTTCCCGCGGTGACGGCCGCCGTGCTGGACCGGCTCGATCTGGACGACGTGGCCGCCCGTCTCGACGTCAACCGGGTCGCCGACCGGGTGGACGTGATGCGCGTGGCCCGCCGGGTGGACGTCGACGAGATCGCCGAGCAGGTCGACGTCGACCGGGTGGCGGCCCGGGTGGACGTCGACGCGGTCGCCGCCCGGCTGGACGTGGACCGCGTCGCCGAACGCATCGACCTCGACCGGATCGTGGCGCGTCTCGACATCGACCGGATCGCGGCGGGCGTCGACGTCGACCGGATCGCCGCCCGCCTGGACGTGGACGCCGTGATCGACCGGGTCGACCTGGTCGCCCTCACCCGGGCCGTGCTGGAGGAGATCGACCTCGGCCGGATCGTCCGCGACACCAGCGGCGGGATGGCCGAGGAGACCGTCGACGCGCTGCGGCTGCGGAGCATGCGCGCCGACCGGATGGTCAACCGCGTCGCCGACCGGTTGCTGCACAGACCCGGTCCCCCGGACCGGGTCGAGGGACTCGCACCGCCGCAGGGGCAGACACCGTGACACAGCCGGAGCGGGGGGAGGCGCCGGCCGGCACGGCGGGGGTCGTGTCGCGGTGCCTGGCGGCCGTGGTCGACGCGATCGTGGTGGTCTGCGTCGGGCTGGCCGTGCAGCTCGCCTTCGGCGGGCTGCGGCTGATCATCACCGGGCCGCCCTTCCACATGCCCGACCTCTCGCTCTGGCTGACCGGCGTGCTCGGCTGGGCCATCGCCGTCCTCTACCTGGGCATGAGCTGGGCCACCACCGGCGGCACCCTCGGCGACTGGCTGCTGGGACTGCGCGTGACCTGCCGCACCGGACGGCTGCTCGGCATCCCCCGCTCCCTGCTCCGGGCCGTCCTGTGCCTCGCCCTGCCCGTGGGTCTCTTCTGGATCCCGTTCAGCCGGCGGCACGCCTCCGTCCAGGACGTCGCCGTGGCCAGCGCCGTGCACTACCACCGCTTCTGAACCGTCCGGCCCGGCCGGCCACGCCCCCGCCCTCACCCTTCGGAGGTGACGCCGGGGCTGCGGCGCCGGAGTAGGAAGAGGAGAAGACGCCGCGTCACGCGGCCGACCCGAGGACGGAGGTCCTGCCATGACCACCACCACGCATCACCGTCGTTCGGAGGGAACCCTGGCGGTCGCGGGCGGGCTGACGGCGTTCGCCGCAGTGATGCTCGTCATGTGCGGCATGCTCGACGTCTTCCGCGGCATCATGGCGATCGCGGACGACGAGGTCTTCGTCAGCACCCCCAACTACGTCTTCAAGTTCGACCTGACGAGCTGGGGCTGGATCCATCTGGCACTCGGGGTCGTCGCCATGGCCGTGGGCATCGGCCTCGTCATGAGGGCGACGTGGGCGCGGATCATGGGAGTGGTCGTCGCGTCGCTGCTGATCATCGCCAACTTCCTCGACATCCCCTACCAGCCGTTCTGGTCCGTGACCCTGATCGCGCTGTACGGATTCATCATCTGGGCCCTGTGCGTGGTGCGGCCGGACGAGTCCTACTGACGGCGGGGGAGCGCGCTCATGACGGACGAACGCGCCGAGCGGATCGCCGAGTTCATCGCGCCACTGCGCGTGGAACCGGGGTCGAAGGTGGACCTGTCCAGCGACTTCGACCCCGGCGACAAGACCGGCATCCGCAGGAAGAAGGACGGGCAGGAGCTGCTGGAGACCGGTGTCGCGCTGCTGGCCGACTACCAGCGGCGGCTGGCCGCCGAGGGCAGGAACGGCGTGCTGCTGTGTCTGCAGGCCCTGGACGCCGGCGGCAAGGACGGCACGATCCGGCACGTGATGACCGGGGTGAACCCGCAGGGCGTGCACGTGTCGAACTTCAAGGTGCCCTCGGAGGAGGAGCTCGACCACGACTTCCTGTGGCGCTACGCCTGCCGGCTGCCCCGGCGCGGCGAGATCGGCATCTTCAACCGCTCGCACTACGAGGAGGTCCTGGTGGTGCGGGTGCACTCCGAGCTCCTCGACCGCCAGCGGCTGCCGGACGAGGCCAGGCGCAAGGGCAGGTGGTGCCGGCGCTACCGGGAGATCAACGACTGGGAGCGGTATCTGCACGACAACGGCTTCCGGGTGGTGAAACTGTTCCTGAACCTCTCCAAGGAGGAGCAGCGCACCCGCTTCCTCAAGCGCATCGACGTACCGGAGCGCAACTGGAAGTTCTCCGCCTCGGACGTGCGTGAGCGCGCCTGGTGGGACGACTACCAGCTGGCGTTCTCCCGCATGCTGTCCGCCACCAGCACCCGCTGGGCGCCGTGGTACGTCATCCCCGCGGACCACAAGTGGTACGCCCGGATCTGCGCCGCCGCGGTACTCGCCCACACCCTGATCGACCTCGACCCCCGGTACCCGGAGGTCGGCGAGAAGGCCCGGCACGAGCTGTCGCTGGTGAAGCAGGACCTGGAGGCGGAGGCCCCGGCCGGTGCGCCGGCCGATCCGTAAGCCGCGTCGGTCGCGGCCCACGGGAAGCGGAGGCATGGACGATGACCGCCCCGGCGGAGCGGGAACCGGACCGCGCGGCCGCGGCCGAGCCCTGGTACGCACAGCCGCCCCAGGCCGTGGCGGACCTCCTCGGCGTGGACCCCGCCGTCGGGCTCGGCGGCGCGCAGGCGGCCGAACGGCTCGGCCGGGACGGCCCGAACGCCCTGCCCGAGGAGCAGCCCCGGCCGGGCTGGCTGCGGATGCTCGACCAGTACCGCAGCTACATGCAGCTGATCCTGGTGGCCTCGGCGATCGTGTCGCTGGCCATCCAGGAGTGGGGCACCGCGGTGCTGCTGCTGGTGCTGACCCTGCTCAACGCGGTCATCGGCATGCGTCAGGAGGGCAAGGCCGAAAGCGCCATGAACGCCCTCAAGTCGATGATGAAGGCGACCGCGCGGGTACGGCGGGACGGCACGGAGAGGGAGATCCCCGCCGAGGAGGTCGTCGTCGGTGACGTCGTGCTGCTCACCGCCGGGGACGACGTGCCCGCCGACGGGCGGATCGTCACCGCGAGCGCCCTGCAGATCGACGAGTCCGCGCTGACCGGCGAGAGCACGCCGGCCGCCAAGGGCACCGAGATCCTGCGCGGCGAGAACCTCAATCCCGGGGACCGGGTCAACTCGGCGTTCATGAACACCCCCGTCACGCACGGCAGCGGCGTCATGCTCGTCACCGGGACGGGCTCCGCCACCGAGCTGGGCAAGATCTCCGGGATGCTCTCCGCCACCCCGCGCGAGCAATCACCGCTGACGCGGGAACTGGACCGGCTGACCCTGTGGATCGCGGGCGCGGCCGGGCTGACCATGATCGTGATGTTCGTGCTGGGGCGCTCGCGCGGCGACGCCTGGGACGCGCTGTTCGTCGCGGCGGTGTCGCTGGCGATCGCGGCCATCCCCGAGGCCCTGCCGACCGTGACGCAGACGATCCTGTCGATGGGCAGCCTGGACCTGGCCAGGCAGCACGCCATCGTGAAGGACCTGCCGTCGGTGGAGACGCTGGGCTTCACCTCCGCGATCAACTCGGACAAGACCGGCACGCTGACGCTGAACCAGATGACGGCGGTCGAGATCGTCGACGCCTGCGACCGCTACACCGTCTCCGGCTCCGGGTACGAACTGGAGGGCCGTGTCCACCATGCCGCCGGACGCTCCTCCGACCTCGAGGACGCGATCCTGCCGTACCTGGTGGCGAGCGACGCGAAGCTGGTGGGCGGCACGGTGGTGGGCGACCCCACCGAGGGGGCGCTGCTCGTGCTCGGTCACAAGGCGGGCCTGGACATCGACGCCACGCGGGAGCGGTTCCCCCGCCTGGCCACCCTCCCCTTCGACCCCTCGTACAAGCTGATGGCCACCTTCCACCAGGCCACCGACGCCCAGGGCCGGCCCGTGGTGCGCTGCTTCGTGAAGGGGGCGGCGCCCGCGGTGATGCGGCGGGCCGCGAGCGCGCTGTCGGACGGCGCGAGCATCCCCTGGGACGCCGGGCTCGACAAGCGGGCGCACGAGGAGATGGAGCGGATGGAGCGGGCGGGCCGGCGGGTGATGGCCGCCGCCACGTGCGACATCGACCCGGCCGGCTTCTCGGCCGACGACGACCTGCTCGACCATGTCACCCGGCTCCGGATCACCAGCCTGGTCGGCATGGAGGACCCGCCGCGGGAGGAGTCCAGGAAGGCGGTGGAGGGAGCGAAGGCCGCCAACATCCGGGTGCGGATGGTGACCGGCGACGACGTCGTCACGGGTGCGGCCATCGCCGCACAGGTCGGCATCGAGGGCGAGGCCGTCCTCGGCTCCGACTTCGCCGCCCTCGGCGAGGAGGAGCGCCTGGCGCGCATCGACGGCATCGGGGTGATCGGCCGGGTCGCGCCCGAGCACAAGGTGCTGCTCGCCGACACCCTGAAGAAGAAGGGCGACGTGGTGGCCATGACCGGGGACGGCGTCAACGACGCCCCCGCCATCAAGGCGGCGGACATCGGGATCGCCATGGGCTCCGGCACCGAGGTGGCCAAGAACGCCGGGCGGCTGATCCTGTCCGACGACAACTTCGCCACGATCGTCTTCGCGGTGGAGCAGGGCCGCAAGATCTACGACAACCTCACCAAGTACATCCGCTTCGTCCTGGTGCTGCTGGTCGTGTTCGTGCTGACCTTCCTCGGCGCGTCCCTGTTCAACATCGCGGACGGGGAGCCGTTCTCACCGGCCCAGGTGCTGTGGATCCACTTCATCGTCAACGCCGCCTTCGGCTTCGCGCTGGGCTTCGACCGGGTCAGCCCGGGGCTGATGCAGCGCAGGCCGCGGCCCCGCGGCGAGCCGGTGATGACGAGGAGCCTGATGTGGACGGTCGGGCTCGCCGGGCTGGCGATCACGATCGGGCTGCTGTCGCTGATCAAGCTGGGCCAGGCGCACTTCGACAGCACCGAGATCGGCAATTCCATCGCCTTCACCTCGTTCGCGCTCTGCCTGATCGTGGCCGCCGTCGAGTGCCGCAGCGAGACGGAGACCGCGGTGACGCCGGACACCTTCGACAGCCGGCAGATGAACTGGGCGATGTTCGGCGAGTTCGTGCTCGCCGTCCTGGCGACCCAGACGGACGTCTTCAACCGGCTGCTCGGCACCACCCCGCTCACTCTCGGGCAGTTCGGCTGGGCACTGCTGCCGGCGCTCGCGTTGCTGGGGCTGTGGGAACTCGGCAAGGCCGTCGCCCGGGGTCGCGGCCACACCTCCACGGCGGACCGGCAACCCCCGCCCGGCAGGTCGTCACGGGCTGACGGAGGTCCGGGATGGCAGAAGACGACCGGAAGGGGCAGCGCCGGGGCCCGCCGGGGCTGCGCACGCTTGGGGCCTACCGGCGCGCGTGGCTGGTCAAGGACGTCGTCGCGGGGATCGTCCTGACCACGCTGCTCGTCCCGCAGGGCATGGCGTACGCGGAGCTGGCGGGCCTGCCGGCGATCACCGGCCTGTACACGTCGGTGGTGTGCCTGCTGGCCTACGCCGTCTTCGGCCCGTCGCGCATCCTGGTGCTCGGCCCGGACTCCTCGCTCGGCCCGATGATCGCGGCGACGATCCTGCCGCTGATCGCCGCCGGGGGCGACAGCGGCCGGGCGGTGGCCCTCGCCTCGATGCTGTCCCTGATGGTCGGCGCCGTCACGATCCTGGCCGGAGTGTGCAGGCTGGGCTTCATCGCCGACCTGATCTCCAAGCCCACCATGATCGGTTACATGAACGGGCTGGCGCTGACCATCCTGATCGGGCAGCTGCCGAAGCTGTTCGGCTTCAAGACCGACGCCGACGGGCTCATCGACGAGGTGCGCGCCTTCGTACGGGGCGTGGCCGACGGCGGGACGGTCGCCGCGGCGGTCACGGTGGGGCTCGGCGGGATCGTGCTGATCCTGGTGCTGCAGCGCCGGCTGCCCAAGGTGCCCGCGGTGCTGGTGATGGTGGTGCTGGCGATCGCCGCGGCATCGGTCTTCGACCTGGGCGGCCACGGCGTCAGCCTGGTGGGCGAACTGCCCCGGGGGTTCCCGCCGTTGACCCTGCCGTCGGTCCACTGGGGCGATCTCGGCCCGCTGTGCGCCGGAGCGCTGGGCATCGCCCTGGTGTCCCTCGCGGACACCATCTCCAACGCCTCCGCGTTCGCCGCCCGCACCGGCCAGGAGGTGCGCGGCAACGAGGAGATGACGGCGATCGGGGCGGCCAACGTGGCGGCCGGACTGTTCCAGGGCTTCCCCGTCAGCACCAGCGGCTCCCGCACGGCGGTGGCCGAACGGGCGGGCGCCAGGAGCCAGTTGACCGGTGTCATCGGCGCGGTCCTGATCGTGCTGATGCTCGTCCTGCTGCCCGGGCTGTTCCGCAACCTGCCGCAGCCGGCCCTGGCCGCCGTCGTCATCACCGCCTCGCTGTCACTGGCCGACCTGCCGGGGACGCGGCGGCTGTGGCATCAGCGCAGGATGGAGTTCTCGCTGTCCGTCGCGGCGTTCCTGGGGGTCGCGCTGCTCGGTGTGCTGCCGGGCATCGCGGTCGCGGTCGGGCTGTCGATCCTGAACGTCTTCCGGCGCGCCTGGTGGCCGTACAACACCGTGCTGGGGCGGGTGCCGGGGCTGCCCGGATACCACGACGTCCGCTCCTACCCGCAGGCCGAGCAGCTGCCGGGTCTGGTGATCCACCGTTTCGACGGGCCGCTGTTCTTCGCCAACGCCAAGTCCTTCCGGCACGAGATCATGCGGCTGACCCGCGGGGAGCCGAAGCCGGTGTGGGTCCTGCTGGCCGCCGAGCCCGTGACGGACGTGGACACCACGGCGGCGGACGAGCTGGAGGAGCTCGACGAGGCGCTGAACGAGCAGGGCGTGAGCCTGGTGTTCGCCGAGCTCAAGGACCCGGTACGGCGCAAGATCGAGCTCTACGAGCTGACCCGCACCCTCGACCCGGCCCACTTCTTCCCCACCCTGGAGGCGGCCGTCGCCGCGTACCGCGCCCAGACCGGCGCGGAGTGGACCCCGGCGGCGACCGGGCGGCCCCCGACGCGGACGGCCCTCGACCGACCGCCGACCGGCTAGTGCGGTGACCGGGAGGGTCACCGGCTCGCGCCGCCCGGCGAACCTTCCCGACCACAGCGCTGGGGATCAGGGCGCCGCCCACGCCGCCATGTCCGCGTGCTCGACCGGCTGTCGACGGCCTCCCGGCCCCCAGGGACATCGCCCCCGAGTCGCCTTCCCGCACCTGCCCGGCCCGCCGCGGCCCACGCCGGGGGCACCCTCGCCACCCGCGCGCTGCTCCCCCGCACCGCGCCACCCGGCGCGATCGGCCGCCGTCATCGCACTCGCCCACGACCGATCCGATCACCGATCACCGGCCACCGGCCACCGGCCACCGGCCACCAACAGCCGCAACGAGACGCGCACGGACCTCGACGCGCCGCGGCGACCGGCGTGTCCTGGCCGGCGCATCCGTCCTCAGCGGTGCGGTCCCCGCACGGCCGGGAGGCCCATCCGGGCCAGTCGGCGCCATTCGAGCCGGGGCCGCGCCGCCCGCATGCCCGGGCGGTGCCGGGGCACCAGCACGCGCAGCGCCCGCGGCCGTACGACGCACCGCACGGGCACGGGCAGGACCAGCGCCTCGCCGTCGACACCGGCCGGGATCGACGGCCGGTCCGCGTCGACGACCACCTCGGCCGCCGTCGCCTGCGTCAGTCCGGCGGCCCGGCGCCCGCGCAGCAGACCGGCGGCCTGGGCGGCGTTGTTCACCACCACGCCGACGGCCCCCAGCACCCCGCCGTCCAGGCGCGCCCGGCGGCCGAGCCCCGCGATGTCACCGGTGCCGTAGGGGTTGTTGCTGATCAGCAGGGCCTGCGGCGAGGTGAACCGGGTGTCGCCCGCGCGGGCCGTCAGGGTGGCGCCCTTCTCCCCCAGGAGCAGGTCGGGCAGGAGCTCCAGGGTGGTGCGCGTCTTGCCGTCGCGGTACGCCGGGCTCTGCACCACCTCGGCGTAGGCGCCGAAGGACACGTTGTTGACGAAGGGGCGCCCGCCCGCCCGGCCGAGGTCGACCCGCAGCTCCACGCCGTCGCGCAGGGCGTCCAGCGCCTTCGAGGGGTCCTCACGGTCCAGGCCGAGGTCGAGCGCGAAGTGGTTGCGGGTGCCGGCGGGGATCACCAGGAACGGCAGGTCGAGCGCCGCGGCGACGTCGGCGACCAGCGCCTGGGTGCCGTCCCCGCCCGCGACGCCGAGCAGGTCGGCGCCCTCCGCCGCGGCCTTGCGGGCGAGCTCGCAGACGTCGGTCTCCCCCGGGCCCTCCAGCAGCAGCACCTGGGCCCCCAGCGACTCGGCCCGCTCCCGCAGCCCGAACCGCTCGACCTTGCCGCCGCCCGACCGCGGGTTCATGATCAGCACGGCGCGCTCGACGGGCGGCGTGGGACGCTCGGCCGGTGCGACGGTCCGGTCGGCCCGTCCCAGGGCGCCGCGGCCGGCCGCGAGCGCGAGCAGCCACAGCGCCCAGGCCACGAGGACGACCCAGAGCAGACGGGCGCCGGTGTAGGCCACCAGCATCCAGACCGGCGCGGCGACGGCCAGCAGCCCCGCGAGCAGGCGGGACGGGCCCCGGCGGGTGAGGATCCACCACAGGGCCGCCACCGTCGCGACCGTGCCGATCAGTCCGACCAGCAGCAGGCCGAAGGTCTTCAGCCCGGCGAACACGGCGAGGACGAGCACCGACGCCACGGCGGCCGTCAGTGACGCCCGGGCCAACCAGCGCTGACGCGGCGTCGTGGGTTCCATGGCACCACGGTCCTTCGCCGCCGCCCGCCGGGCCTCACCCACGGCAGGTGACCCGCGCCGCGCTCCCCGCTCGCCCGCGGCGGGTGACGCACGGCCCCGGCAGGGCGCCCGGGGACGCCATCCCTTACGGTGCGTCCTGAACCGAGGACGAGGAGAGGCGATGACGCACAAGGCGTTGATCACGGGGATCGGCGGCAGGGAACCGAAGATCGACGACGAGGCCTTCGTGGCCCCCACGGCGTCGGTGATCGGCGATGTGACGCTGGGGTCCGGGACGAGCGTCTGGTACGGCGCCGTCCTGCGCGGCGACGTCGAGCGGATCTCCGTGGCGGCTCAGGCGAACATCCAGGACAACTGCACGCTCCACGCCGACCCGGGCTTCCCGGTGAGCATCGGCGAGCGGGTGTCGGTCGGGCACAACGCGGTGGTGCACGGGGCGACCGTCGGGGACGACTGCCTGATCGGCATGGGGGCGACGGTCCTCAACGGCGCGGTGATCGGCGCCGGGTCGCTCGTCGCCGCACAGGCGCTGGTGCCGCAGGGCATGCAGGTGCCGCCGGGGTCACTGGTGGCGGGTGTGCCGGCGAAGGTACGGCGGGAACTGACGCCGGAGGAGCGCGAGGGCGTCACCCTGAACGGCACCCTGTACGCGGAGCTGGCGAAGGCACACCACGAGGTGCACGAACAGCCGTAGCCGAACGACGGGCAGCGGGCAGCGGGCAGCGGGCAGCGGGCGACTGTGGCGCGGGCGACCGCGGCGTGGCCGTCAGTCGACGGCCGGGACGGCCTCCGCGGCCTGGGCCGCCTCCCGCTCCCGGGCGGCGGCCGCCTTCTTCGCCCTGCGCCTGACGAGCAGCATGGACGTCAGGCCGATCAGCACCGCGGCCGCCAGCCCCAGGTAGGAGAACCGCTTCAGCCAGTCCTCGGCGACCACGCCCACGTAGTGGACGACGGCCGTCGTGCCGCCCGCCCAGCAGATGCCGCCGAGGACGTTGGCGATGAGGAACTTCCAGTAGGGCATGTGCAGCACACCGGCGAGCGGGCCCGCGAAGATGCGCAGGAGGGCGACGAAGCGGCCGAAGAAGACGGCCCACATGCCCCACTTCTCGAAGGACCGCTCCGCGGTGGCGACATGGCCCTCGCTGAAGTGCCTCGGGAACTTCCTGCCGAGCCAGGCCAGCAGCGGCCGACCGCCCTTGCGGCCGATCGCGTAGCCGATGGAGTCGCCGACGACGGCACCCGCGGTCGCGCACAGGCCGAGCACGACCGGGTTGATCCCGGAGTGCTGGGAGGACATCAGGGCGGCGGAGACCAGGACGATCTCGCCGGGCAGCGGGATGCCCAGGCTCTCCAGTCCGATGACCAGCGCCACCACGGCGTAGACGGCACCCGCGGGTACCGTGTCGAGCCATTCCTGGACGTGCACCGCCGGTCCTCCCCTGTGTGACCTTGTGTCCCTGCAGTTCCCGTCGTCCCCGCAGTTCCCGGCGCGGGCCGCCGCGGGGCGCGCACCGGGAAGCCTACCGGGTCAGCCGTTCGAGGGACCGCCCCGCGGACCGCACCGGCGTTCACGAGTCCCCTGTCCGTCCGCCCCGGCCCGCACGGCGTGGCCGCCGGTGCCGAGCACCCGGCCGTGGCACCCGGTGTCCCAGGAGGCCAGGGTGCGCGGGGTGCCGTCCGTCGTGACACGCCGGCGCTCGCCCGCGCGCAGGGTCAGCGGCCGGTGACCGCCCAGTACCCCTGCCGCCCGCTCGGGTCGGAGGTGCGGCGCGGGCCCGACGCCGATCAACTCCCCGGTCCGGCCGCGCCGTTTCCGGCGCGGCCGGCGTCGAGCAGCCACCGCTGCCCGGCCGTACGGTTCCGTGCCGCGACCACGACGGATCGCCCCGGGCCCGGCGCGAGGAGCAGGCCCTTGCCGCCGCCCGGCAGGAACTCGCCCCGAGCCGTGCGGTCGTAGCGGATCCCGCCGCCGCGTTCGAGGCGCCCCGTCAGCGTCACCGAGCCCCCGCCGGCGTCGGAGGCGAGGCACAGCGTGGGGTCGAGGACGCTGCGCGGCAGGGCGGCGTCCTGGTACGACCACCGCTGCGAGCCCGCCGCGGAGGAACAGACCGCCAGGACGGCCGCGGCGCCGGACGTGGCCCGGCCGCCGTCGATGTCGAGGCAGCGGCCGGAGGCGGCACTGCGGGGCCTGGCGCGCCCGGACCCGACGGGCTGCCCCGCGGCGGCGGGCCGCCCCATGGAACCGGGCCGCCCCATGGAGCCGGGCCGTGCCGCGGAGGCGGGCCGTGCGCCGTCCGGCGGGGTGTCGACCGGGGGATGCGACGGGCGCGGCGAACTGCCGCTCTCCGCGCCCCAGGTGGCCTGCGTCCCGGGGACACCGTTGTCGTCGGTCCAGCCCTTGGCGACGAGAACGGTGGCGAGCAGGGCGAGGGCCGCCACACCGACGCCCACGGCGAGCGCCACGGTGTGTCCGCGCGAGCCGGCGGGGCGGTGGCGGCCCTCGCCGCCCGGACGCAGGGGGCCGCGCCCGGGCCCGGGGCCAGGTCCGCCGCGCCGGGGGCGGGAGTCGAGGTAGCGCCGCGCACCCCAGCCGAGCACGGTCTCGGTGAGCAGGTCCGCCAGACCACCCTCGAAATGGCTGAGCTGCTCGGCGGCGTGACGGCAGTACCGGCAGACCGTCAGATGCTGCTGGACATCCGGGAGCAGGGCGCCGCCCCGGCGTATCGGGACATCGAGGAGGCGGTTGTAGAAACGGCATTCCCTGCCGGGTGCGAGTTCCCGGTGGGCACGCACGCAGCCTGCTCGGAATTGCTCGCGCGCCTGCTCCAGCGCGGCCGCCGCGGTGCCCGGATCCACCCCCAGCAGACCGGCCGGTACGGATATGGGCTCCGCCTCGACCTCGGTGTGCCACAAGAGGCATTGCGAAGCTCCCGGAAGTGCCTGAAATGCCCGCTCCGCAAGGCGCCGCCTTTCCGGCGTCACGGGCCGTGCGGCCCGCAGTCCGCGCCCGCCGGTCGTTTTGCGGAGTTCCGGCAGAAGAACGGAGGTTCCGTCATCTGCCGCCCACTCCTTGACCGTGTCCCGGACGGCGGCGAGGAGCTGCGGCCGCAGGGCGCCGTCGCCCGGCCGGCCCAGCACCCGGTGGCACGCGGCGGCCGCGGCCATGGCCGCCGCGTCCTCGCCGGAGGCCAGGCAGACGACCGCGTAGTCGAAGGTCGCTCGCCAGTGCCGGGCCAGCAGCAGCGCGGTCGCCCGGGCTCCCTCGGAGCCCTGGCCCAGCCGCGCCAGAAGGTTGCGGTCGGACTCCGGTGCGCCCGATCCGGGACGGGGCGGATAAGGCGGGCGTGGGGGGTAGGGGGATTGCACGGAACCATTTCCTTCCATGCCGCAGGACGGTGGGTGGAAAACGCATCCAACGGATATCGGACGCTCGATTGGTGCGTACCTGTACCGCGTCGAGTTCTGGGGCCGCCACAGGGCCGCTCACTTTCGCACAATGGACAGACGCGCAACAAGGAGTTCGAACGGCCTCCGATCGAAAAAGCGGAATCCTTACATGAGTTACCGACGGTACCCGTACCCGTATTCGAAATATTCGTTGAGCAATCCACCAAGTTGTGTGCGCCGCAGGGCGGTTGGCACACGAAATCTCCACCGCCGTGGACGCACAGCGGGCTCCGAGGTTTTTCTCGGCCGGCTCTCATCCGCGTCCGTGAGCATGGGCCGCATGATCGCCCCCCACGCTTCCAGCACCCCCGCCCGCACCGTCCGCAAGGCCGTCGTCCCGGCGGCCGGACTCGGCACGCGGTTCCTGCCCGCGACCAAGGCGACCCCGAAGGAGATGCTGCCCGTCGTCGACAAGCCGGCCATCCAGTACGTCGTCGAGGAGGCGGCCGCGGCCGGACTGGACGACGTCCTCATGGTCACCGGCCGGCACAAGCGGGCCATCGAGGACCATTTCGACAACGCCGTCGAGCTGGAGCAGGCGCTCGCGGCCAAGGGGGACGCCGTACGGCTGGACGCCGTACGCGATCCGGCCCGGCTGGCGAACATCCACCACATCCGCCAGGGCGAACCCCTCGGCCTCGGACACGCCGTGCTGTGCGCCCGCCGCCACGTCGGCGACCAGCCCTTCGCGGTACTGCTCGGCGACGACCTGATCGACCCGCGCGAGACGCTGCTCAGCCGGATGCTCGACGTCCGCGAGCGGCACGCGGGAAGCGTCGTCGCGCTGATGGAGGTCGCGCCCGAGCAGATCCACCTCTACGGCTGCGCCGCGGTGGAACCGACCGGCGAGCGGGACGTCGTCCGCGTCACCGGCCTGGTGGAGAAGCCGTCGCCCCCGGACGCCCCGAGCGGGTACGCGGTGATCGGCCGCTACGTCCTCGACCCGGCCGTCTTCGACACCCTGGAGCGCACCCCGCCCGGCCGCGGCGGCGAGATCCAACTCACCGACGCACTGCAGGAGATGGCCACCGACGGCACGGTGCACGGCGTCGTCTTCGACGGGCTGCGCTACGACACCGGCGACAAGGCCGACTATCTGCGCACGGTGGTCCGACTCGCCTGCGACCGGGACGACCTGGGCCCCGAATTCGTCGCCTGGCTCAGGGAGTTCGTGGCCGGACTGGACGGCGGCGCGGCGGCGCAGGGCCGCCGGTTCGCGGCCTGACGGCCCAGCGAGGGCCCGGGGACGACACGCTCCCGGGCCTCAATTCACCGTCGCCGCTCAGCCGTTGGGACGCAGGGTCCACACCACGGTCATCTCGCCGGTGACCGCACCGTCCGCGCGCCGGATCTCGATCGACACCGGGAACTCGGGCCGCTCCCCGGCGTCCAGTTCCGCCACGACGTCGGCGGCGGGCCGGCCGAGGGTCGCGGTGGCGGTGACGGCACCCATCGCCAGCTTCCGGTAGGCGATCTCGGCGCTGACGGCGAGCGGCACGGCCCGCGCCAGCTGCTCCCCGAACGCGGCCAGCACGATCGCCCCGCTCGCGGACTCCCCGAGCGTGAACATCGCGCCGGCGTGCGGTCCGCCGACGTGGTTGTGGTACTCACTCCGGTCCGGCAGTGCCACGACGGCCTTGTCGCCCGTCGTCTCGAGGAACTCGAGATTCAGGGTGCGGGCCATCGGCACCGTCGCGGCGAGCATCTCGCCGATCGACATCTGGTCTGCGCTCATGGGGTGGATGTTACCCACGAGTAGCGACGGCTGACCAGACTCGTACGGTGATCGCCGTATCGTGACGCCGCATGCGGCCAGCACGGCCGCGGCCCCGCCCCCGTGCGAGGCGGCCCTCTCCGCGGGGCGGGCAGCCGCGGACCGCCGCCGCACCGAGGTGATCGCCGTCACCACGGCCATCGCGATCGCCGTCACCACGGCCGGCCTGATCGCCGCCACGGCGGCAGGCGACCGCCGTCTCGGCACCCTGTCCGAGGAATCCCGACGCCCCCGTTTTGCTACGGCCCTGACAAGTCACGGTGACCGAATCGTGTCCCGGGCGGCACTAGGGTGGCTCTTCATGTGGCCAGGACAGCAGCCGCCCGGGGGCGAGCAGAATGCGCAGGGGCAGAACCCCCAGGCGCAGAACAACCCGTACCAGCAGCCGGGGTACCAGCAGCCGAATCCGTATCAGCAGAGCGGGTACCAGCAGCCCAACCCCTATGCGCAGCAGCCGCAGTGGGGGGCGCCGGGAGCGCCGGGAACCCCTCAGCCGCCGGCCGGCGGCGGTGGCGGCGGCGGTAACCGGACGAAGCTGATCGCGATCGTGGCGGCCACGGCCGTGGTCGTGGCGGCGGGGGTCACCGGCTTCCTGGTCCTCGGCGGCAAGGACGACGACAAGGCCGACAGCGCCAAGGGCAAGAAGGTCAGGGAGTCGCCCACCGCGTCGGCCGATCCGAGCGCGTCGGCGTCGGGGTCCGACGACAACCCCCGTGGCGGCGAGGGCGCGAAGGCGACCATTCCGGGCTGGAAGGTCGTGGTGAACCCCAAGTGGGGCACCGCCTTCGACGTGCCGGCGGACTGGGAGGTCGACTCCCCCGGCATGTCGATCGGCTTCGAGGACGACAAGGACCCGAGCGGCAAGCCGCTCATCGTCATGTCCGCACCGGCCTACTACAAGTCCAAGTGGTGCACCTCGGACGACGACAAGGACGGCCACTCGGACAACACGGCGCTCGCCGCCGTGGGCACCAAGGGTGCGGACGGCGCCAAGAACACCGACGAGGTCGCCGTGAACCAGGTGCCGTGGTGGGTCTTCGGCGGCTACACGCAGCCGGACAAGAAGAGCCTCACCTTCGACAAGAAGGCCAAGAGCTTCACGACGGCCTCCGGCATCACCGGCAAGTACGCCTGGGCCAGGTCCCACAACAGCCCGCAGATCGGCAAGTCCAAGTGCGCGAGCGACGGCAAGGCGATCACGTTCGGCTTCAAGAACTCCGCCGGTGACTACGTGGCCTGGAACCTCTACGGCGCGACCGGCGTCAAGGGAGAGGTCCCGGACTCGACGATCATGAAGATCATGGGCACCGTCCGGCTCTCCGGCGACCCGACCGGCGGCTGACGGCCCCGGGCGCGCCACGGTCCGCCGTATCGGTTCGCCGCGGGACGGGGCCGACGGCGATGGCACGACGGTGGCCGAACCGGGTTCGGCTCCGTCGCGCCGGTCCCCGTGGCGACGGTCCCCGTGGCGACGGCCCTCGCGGGCCCCGCGGAGGAGGCGTTCGGCCGTGGGGCGTCCCGTCCTCGTCGTGGCCGTCACGGGCACCGTGCCCTGCGTGCCGGACCTGCGCGGCCTCCGGCGGGCCACCCGGCCCGTGCGGGAGGGCCCGGTCCGCCGGTCCGTGCGGGAGGACCCGGCCTGTGCGGGAGGGCCCGGTCCGCCGGTCCGTGCGGGAGGACCCGGCCTGTGCGGGAAGACCCGGCCCGCGCGAAGGACGCCTCAGCCGATGCCGAAGGCCCCGTCGGGGGGCTCGGGTGACGGCACCGCCTCCTCGTCCCCGACCGGACGGGCGTCGGCGATGAAGTGCTTGACGCCCGGGCCGTGTTCGACGCGCGCGGGGAACGCGTCCGCGGCGGTGAGGCGGGCCAGCGCCAGGATGTCGACGGGGCGGTGGGCGGCGACCAGGATCGCGTTGCCGAAGCGGCGGCCGCGCAGGACGGCCGGTTCGGCGATCAGGACCAGCTCCTCGAAGACCGTGGCGAAGGTGGCCAGTTGGGAACGGAGGAAGGCGAAGGGCGCGGCGTCGGCGAGGTTGGCCAGATAGACGCCGTCGTCGCGCAGCACCCGCTCGGCCTCGCGGGCGTAGGCGAGCGTGGTGAGGTGCGCCGGGACGCGGGAGCCGCCGAACACGTCGGCGACGAGCACGTCCGCGCAGCCGGCGGGGGCAGCCTCCAGCCAGGCGCGGGCGTCGGCGGTGTGCAGGGTGATGCCGGCGTCGTCCGGCAGCGGCAGCTGCTTCACGACCAGGTCCAGCAGGGCGCGGTCCGCCTCGACGACGTCCTGCCGTGAGCCGGGCCGGGTCGCGGCCAGGTAGCGGGGCAGGGTGAGCCCGCCCCCGCCGAGGTGCAGCACGTCCAGCGGGCTTCCCGGCTCCGCGACGGTGTCCAGCACGTGCCCGAGCCGCTGCGCGTACTCGAACTCCAGGTGTTCCGGGGCGTCCAGGTCCACGTACGACTGGGGCGCCCCGTCGACCGTGAGCAGCCAGGCACGCGCGCGGTCGACGTCCGGCATGAGCTTCGCGACACCGAAGTCGACGTCCGCGGTCACAGGTATGGGCTCGGTCACGGGTCCATTGTGCGACGCTCCCGGCAGGTGGGGCGCCTCCTGCCGGGAGCACACGGGGGACTGCGGTCCGGCGCGCAGTCCCCCGCCGCAATCAGGCTCGCGCCACGGCGGTCACCGTTCCCGCGCCCACCGTCCGCCCGCCCTCACGGATGGCGAACCCGAGCCCGGGCTCCAGCGGCACGTCCCGTCCCAGCTCCACGGTCATGGTGACCGTGTCACCGGGCCGGGCCACGGCCGTCTCGCCGAGGTCGACGTCACCGACCACGTCCGCGGTGCGGATGTAGAACTGCGGCCGGTAGCCGGTCGACACCGGCGTCGTACGCCCGCCCTCGCGCGTCGAGAGGACGTACACCCGGGCGGAGAAGCGCCGGCCGGGCTCGACGCTGCCCGGCGCCGCCACGACGTGCCCGCGCCGCACCGCGTCCCGGGGAACTCCGCGCAGCAGCAGCGCGACGTTGTCCCCGGCCTGCGCCTCCTCCATGGGCTTGCCGAAGGTCTCCAGGCCGGTGACGACGCTCCCCAGCCCGGCGCCGAGCACGTCGACCCGGTCGCCCACGCGGACGACACCCCGCTCGACGGCGCCCGTCACCACGGTCCCCCGGCCGGTGATGGTGAGCACGTTCTCCACCGGCAGCAGGAACGGCGCGTCCAGGTAGCGCTCGGGCATGGGCACATACGTGTCCACGGCGTCGAGCAGCGCCTCGACGGACGCCGTCCAGCGGGGGTCGCCCTCCAGCGCCTTGAGCCCGGAGACGCGCACGACGGGTACGGAGTCGCCGCCGTAGCCCTGCGCGGTGAGCAGTTCGCGGACCTCCAGCTCGACCAGGTCGGTGAGCTCCTCGTCGCCGGCGTCCGCCTTGTTGAGCGCGACGACGATGTGGTTCACCCCCACCTGCCGGGCGAGCAGGACGTGTTCGGCCGTCTGCGGCATGATCCCGTCGACGGCGGAGACGACGAGGATCGCCCCGTCGAGCTGGGCGGCGCCGGTGACCATGTTCTTGACGTAGTCGGCGTGGCCCGGCATGTCCACGTGCGCGTAGTGCCGGGTGTCCGTCTCGTACTCGACGTGCGCGATGTTGATGGTGATGCCGCGGGCGGCCTCCTCCGGGGCGCGGTCGATGCGGTCGAACGGCACGAACGTGCCGGTGCCGCGCTCGGCCAGCACCTTGGTGATGGCGGCGGTCAGCGTGGTCTTGCCGTGGTCGACGTGGCCCATGGTGCCGATGTTCAGATGCGGTTTGGTGCGCACGTATGCCGTCTTGGGCATGGCGATACCTCGAAGCCTCTTCGTAGGAGAGATCAGGACCCCAAGGACGTGCCGACCCTCCCCCTGCGGGGTCCGCCGGACGATCCGGGGAGGGTCAGCTTCGGGCGCCGTCGACTGCGGCGACGAGAAGGGAGACGGCAGCCTTCGTGGCATCCGCGACCGCGGATGCTGCGAGGTGGAAGGCGTACCGGAACATGACGCCGATCTTCGCCGACCGGTCGTCGGGCGTCCAATGGTTTTTCCCCGCCCGCCCGTTCGCCCGCCCCGAGTTCGCGCGGCCGCCTTCGGGCGGCGGGGTTCGGGCCGGCCGGCCGCTCAGGCGCCGATGTTCTTCAGCGCCTCCCGGACCGACAGCGGCGCGAACCGCCCGCGTTCGCGCGCCAGGAAGGCCCGTACCGCCTCGGGGTCGGTCTTGGCGTACTCGCGCAGACACCAGCCGATGGCCTTGCGGATGAAGAAGTCGGGGTGGCCCGACTGGCGCAGGCAGTAGGTGAAGAGCCGCTCGGTGTCGGTGCGTTCCTTGCGGCGCAGCTGGTGCAGCAGGGCGGTACGGACCACCCACAGGTCGTCGTCCACGATCCAGGCGTCCATGTCCGCCGTCAGCGCCGGATCCGCCGCCACCAGCGCGCCCACGACGTGGGCGGCGAGGAGGTCGACGGTGTCCCACCAGGAGACCGTGGAGACGAGGTGCCGGGCCACCGGCAGGAAGCCGGAGGTGCACACGCGCACGTGGCGGCGCAGATAGTCGACCGCGAAGTAGTGGTACTCGCGCTCGGGCAACTGCCAGCAGCGCACGGCGATCGCCGTGCAGTCCGCCTCGGCGGGGCGGGGCAGGCCCGCCACCACGGTGCGGGACAGGGCGCGGCGCACGGGCGTGGTGAGGCCGAGGAAGGGTGCCACGTCCTTCATGTACGCGCGCATGGGACCGGCCCGCTCCGGGTCGGCGGCCGCGGCGTACGTGGCGGTGAGCCGCTCCAGCACGGTGTCGGCGAGTGTGCTGGACGGCACACGCGCGCCGACCGCCCCTGTGACGCTCATGAGACGAACCATACGGCGATCACGGACACGGGTCGGTTAGTGTCACGGGATGCTCGATGCCACCACCCGCTCTGGGGGCACCGCCACGGCCTCTCCCCGGGCCGCCGCCGCACAGCTCGCCGTCGCCGTACCCGCGCCACGGGGACCGGGTGCGCACGTCGCGCGTGCGCTGCTCTCGCCGTGGTCGCGCCTTTGCCTGCTCGTCGTTCTGCTCGCGGCCGCCGCGGGCGCCGTGCTGTTCTACGAGCCGCAGCGGCTGCTGGCGCACGGCTGGCCGCCCCAGTTCGGCGGGGCCGCGGCGGCCGTGGTCTACGCCGCGGCCTACGGACTGTGCAGCGTGGCGTTCGTGCCGCGGCCCCTGCTGAATCTCGGCGCGGGCGCGCTCTTCGGCTCCCAGCTCGGCACCGGGGCGGCCCTGACCGGCACGGTGCTCGGGGCCGGCATCGCCTTCGGCCTGGGCCGGGTGCTGGGGCAGGACGCGCTGCGGCCGCTGCTGCGGGGCCGCCTGCTGAAGGCCGCGGACGGGCAGCTGAGCCGGCACGGCTTCCGCTCGATGATGGCGGTCCGGCTCTTCCCCGGTGTGCCGTTCTGGGCGGCGAACTACTGCGCCGCCGTCTCCCGCATGGGCTGGTTCCCCTTCCTGCTCGCCACCGGGCTCGGCTCCATTCCGAACACCGCCGCGTACGCCGTGGCCGGCGCCCGCGCCTCGTCGCCGACGTCCCCCGCCTTCCTGATCGCGATGGCCCTCATCGCCGTGCCGGCCCTGATCGCCGCGGTGGTCGCCTGGCGCACACGCCACCACCTGCGCGCACCCTGAGTTCGGACGGACCGGGGAGGACCGGGGGGACCCGGGGGGGGAGCTGGGGGGACCGGGGGGTACCGGACGAATCGCGGGCGGCGGCAGCGGGGACCGCTCAGACGCTCTCCAGGATCATCGCGTTGGCCAGTCCGCCCGCCTCGCACATCGTCTGCAGGGCGTAGCGGGCGCCCCGCGCGCGCATGGCGTGCACCAGGGTGGTCGCCAGACGGGTACCGCTGGCCCCGAGGGGATGACCGAGGGCGATCGCTCCGCCGTGCACGTTGACCTTGGACAGGTCGGCACCCGTCTCCTGCTGCCAGGACAGCACGACGCCGGCGAACGCCTCGTTGACCTCGAACAGATCGATGTCGTCGAGGCTGAGACGCGCCCTGCGCAGCACCTTCTCGGTCGCCGGTACGACGCCCGTGAGCATCAGCAGCGGGTCGGAGCCGGTGACGGCGAAGCTGTGCAGCCGCGCGAGCGGGCGCAGGCCGAGGCGGGCCGCGGTCTCGCCGGACGTGATGAGCACGGCGGAGGCACCGTCGTTGACCGGGCTCGCGTTGCCCGCGGTGACGTTCCACTCGATCTGCGGGAACCGCTCGGCGAACACCGGGTCGTGGTAGGCGGGCCTGAGTCCGGCGAGGATCTCGGTGGTGCTGCCCGGCCGTACGCACTCGTCCCGCGTGACGCCCTCCAGGGGCGCGACCTCCGCGTCGAAGAGGCCCTGGTCCCAGGCCGCGGCGGCCTTGCGGTGCGAGGAGACCGCGAAGGCGTCCATCCGCTCGCGGGAGAGCGACCACTTCGCGGCGATGAGTTCGGCGCTGATGCCCTGCGGGACCAGCCCCTCCGGGTAGCGCTCGGCGACGCCGGGGCCGAAGGGGTCCGTGCCGGGCGGCACGTTCGACCACATCGGCACCCGGCTCATCGACTCCACGCCGCAGGCCACGACGAGGTCGTACGCACCCGAGAGGACTCCCTGCGCCGCGAAGTGCACCGCCTGCTGGGAGGAGCCGCACTGGCGGTCCACGGTGGTCGCCGGGACGCTCTCCGGGAAGCCCGCCGACAGCAGGGCGTAGCGGGTGGTGTTCATGGCCTGCTCGCCGACCTGGTCGACGGTGCCGCCGATGACGTCGTCGATCAGCGCGGGATCGACACCGGAGCGGTCCACCAGGGTGCGCAGGGTGTGGGCGAGGAGTTCGACGGGATGGACGTGCGCGAGGGCGCCGCCCGGCTTGCCCTTGCCCATCGGGGTGCGTACGGCTTCGACGACGACTGCGTCACGCATGTGCGGCCTCCATGACGGGCGGTGAGCGACTACTGGTGAGTAGGAAATCCAAACTCACCATAGCGCGGTGAGTTGGAAAATCAAACCCTCCCCTAGACTGGGCTTCATGGCCGCCCCGAAAGATCCGCGCCCCTGCTCGATCGCCGACACCCTGGCGCTCGTCGGCGAGAAGTACTCGCTGCTGGTGCTGCGGGAGGTGTGCCTGGGCAACGGCCGCTTCGACCAGCTGGTGCGCAACATCGGCGCCCCGCGCGACGTCCTGGCCGCCCGCCTGCGCCGCCTCGTCGACGCCGGCGTCCTGGCCAAGCGCGTCTACAGAGAGCGGCCGCAGCGCTTCGAGTACCGGCCGACGCCGGCGGGGCTCGACCTGGAGCCGGTCCTGATGACCCTCATGGAGTGGGGGGACAAGCACCTGCGCGCGGAGGACGGCCGCCCCATGGTGGTCGAGCACGTCTGCGGCCACGAACTCGTCCCCGTCGTCACCTGCCGGGCGTGCGGCGAGGCGGTCCGGCACGAGGACCTGACGGCCCATCCGCAGGCCGAGGGCTGGACGGTCGCGGGCCCGACGGCGGCCTGACCCCCGCCAAACCCCCGTGACGGGCGCGTCGGCCGGGGACGCTACGCTGCCGGTGATCACCCGGACCGGTGATCCCCCGCCCGGTGGCGCGGTGCGCCCGGGCCCTTCCACGCCCAGCACTTGGACTCCGTAACGTCATGTCTTGGTTTGAATCCCTCGTCCTCGGACTCGTCCAGGGGCTGACCGAGTTCCTTCCGGTCTCCTCCAGCGCGCATCTGCGGCTGACCGCCGCCTTCTCCGGCTGGAAGGACCCGGGCGCGGCCTTCACGGCGATCACTCAGATCGGCACGGAGTCGGCCGTGCTGATCTACTTCCGCAGGGACATCGGGCGGATCGTCTCGGCATGGGCGCGTTCGCTGGCGAGCAAGGAGATGCGCACGGACCACGACGCGCGGACGGGCTGGCTGGTGATCGTCGGCTCGATTCCGATCGGCGTGCTCGGGCTGCTGTTCAAGGACCAGATCGAGGGGCCGTTCCGCGATCTGCGGATCACCGCGACCATGCTGATCGTGGTCGGCCTGGTCATCGGCGTCGCCGACCGGCTGGCGGCACGCGACGAGACCGGCGGCCGGCACCGGGCGCCCAAGCAGCGCAAGACACTTGAGCACCTCGGCGTGAAGGACGGCCTGATCTACGGCCTGTGCCAGTCGGCCGCCCTCATCCCCGGTGTCTCCCGTTCCGGCGCGACCATCAGCGGCGGCCTGTTCATGGGCTACCGGCGGGAGTCGGCGGCCCGCTACTCCTTCCTGCTCGCCGTTCCCGCGGTCCTGGCGTCCGGTCTGTTCGAGCTGAAGGACGCCATGGAGAGCGACCATGTCTCCTGGGGCCCGACCCTGTTCGCCACGGTGATCGCCTTCGCGTCCGGCTACGCCGTCATCGCCTGGTTCATGAAGTGGATCTCGACCAGGAGCTTCATGCCGTTCGTCTGGTACCGCGTCGCCCTCGGCATCGTCATCATCGCCCTGGTCACGGCGGGCGTACTGAGCCCGCACGCGGCGGAGTCGGCGGACTGAGCGCTCAACACCCCCGCGGCCAGGGCTTGTTCAAGATCCCGGCCGCCGGATGCGGAAAAATCCGTGACCCATCACATACGGCCTCGGTAGCCGTCCGGTAGCGCACTGTCAGTCCTTCCCCCTAGGCTTGTGCACATGTCCCCCGACTCCATGACCCCTGGTTCCGTACGCTTACGGTCCGCCGCCGAGGTGAACGAGCAGATCCGTGCGCTGTGGATGCGCGCGGGCGGCACCTTGTCGGCCCAGGAGCGCGCCGAGTACGAGCTGTTGGTGGTGGAATGGGCGGCCGCGATCCGCGGCGACGTCATCGAGGCGGCATGACGTCGTCCGCCGAGGCCGCGTCCGCCACCGCCCCCATCACCGGACGCTCGCCCGCGGCGCCGGTAAGGCCGCGGGCACGCTGAGCGCGGAAAACCGCCGGAGCCGGCCGGCTCCAGCTCCCAGCTCCCAGCTCCCAGCTCCCAGCTCCCAGCTCCCAGCTCCCAGCTCCCAGCTCCCAGCTCCATGATCACCCGGTCGGCACGGGAAGCCGCAGGCGGCGACGGGGGCCGCGAACGGCCCGTGCGGGCGCGGAAGTTGTGTTGGTGGCGCGCACCCTCTTGGCCCTTCACGCCCCATGCCCAACACTGAGCCGATGACCCAGCGCGTGGAGCTCGCGACCGTGATGGACCGGCTGGCCGTCGACGAAGTCGTCACCGACTACGCGGCGGCCGTGGACGACGGCGACTGGGAGGCGTACCGCAGGCTGTTCACGCCCGCGGGGCGGGCCGACTACCGCTCGGCCGGCGGCATCGAGGGAAGCGCGGGGAAGGTGGCCTCCTGGCTCGCCGAGAGCCTGCGGCTGTTCCCGATGCGGCAGCATCTGATCGTCAACCGCCGGGTGCGCTTCGAGATCCTGGAACGGGACACCGGCGACACCGCGCGCGTGCGGGCCGACTACGTCAATCCGATGCGGTTCACGGCGGACGGCGTGGGCTCGGCCACCCCCGACTTCGTGTGCGGCGGCCGCTACGCCTTCGCACTGCTGCGCACCCACGACGGCTGGCGGCTGACCGAGGTCGTCGTGCAGGAGAAATGGCGCCGCCTCCCGGCGCCGGACGCGGCGAGCGCGGTGGGCTGACCCAGGTGCTCTGTCCACGATCAGCGAAACCACGCACACTGGAGCCACCTGCCGGGTAGGGAGGCTCCGTATGAAGTCCTTCGGTCACTGGCTCGCCTCCCCGTGGCGCCGCTCGGCGGTCGCCGCGCTGGCGGGTGCCCTGCCCGTGCTGGCCTTTCCCGCCCCGTCGCTGTGGTGGTTCGCCTACGTCTGCCTGGTCCCCCTGATCGTCCTGATCCGCTCGGCGCCGACCGGGAGACGGGCTGCCTGCGACGGCTGGTGCGGCGGCTTCGGCTACCTGCTGGCGGTGCACCACTGGCTGCTGCCGAGCCTGCACGTGTTCATCTTCCTGATCGCGGTGCTGCTGGGCGCGCTGTGGGCCCCGTGGGGCTGGCTGGTGCGGCGCTTCCTGGGCGGGTCGCCGGGGCCGGGCCGGGGCCTGGCCGCCCTCGCCGTGCTGCCCTCGGGGTGGCTGGTGGTGGAGCTCGTCCGCTCCTGGCAGGGTCTGGGCGGGCCCTGGGGCATGCTCGGCTCCAGCCAGTGGCAGGTGGGGCCCGCGCTGCGGCTCGCCTCAGTCGGCGGGGTGTGGCTGCTCAGCTTCCTGGTGGTGGCCGTCAACGTCTCGGTGGCCGTGCTGGTGTCGGTGCGCGAGTCGCGGATGCCGGCCGTGGCGGGTCTGGTCGCCACGGCCGCCGCGACCTCGGCGGCCTGGGTGTGGTCCCCGCGCCCCGACGTGGACGGCCGGGTGCGGATCGCCGTGGTGCAGCCCGGTGTCGTCGACGGCGCGGGCGGTGGCGACGAGCGCTTCGCCCGCGAGGAGCAGCTCACCCGGCAGCTCGCCGGACGCGACCTCGACCTGATCGTCTGGGGCGAGAGCAGCGTCGGGTTCGACCTCGGTGACCGGCCCGACCTGGCCCGGCGGATCGCGGCGCTCTCCCGGCAGACGGGGGCCGACATCCTGGTCAACGTGGACGCCCGGCGCTCCGACAAGCCGGGCATCTACAAGAGCTCGGTGCTGGTGGGCCCGGACGGCCCGACCGGTGACCGCTACGACAAGATGCGGCTGGTGCCGTTCGGCGAGTACATCCCGTTCCGCTCGGTGCTGGGCTGGGCGACCTCCGTCGGCAAGGCGGCGGGCGAGGACCGCAGGCGCGGCACGGAACAGGTCGTGATGAACGTCGGGCACGGGCTGCGCGTCGGGCCGATGGTCTGCTTCGAGTCGGCGTTCCCCGACATGAGCCGCCATCTGGCCCAGGACGGCGCGGAGGTGCTGATAGCCCAGTCGGCCACCTCGACCTTCCAGCACAGCTGGGCCCCGGAGCAGCACGCGTCCATCGCCGCGCTGCGCGCCGCGGAGACCGGCCGCCCCATGGTGCACGCGACGCTGACCGGCGTCTCGGCGGTGTACGGTCCCGGCGGGCGGCGGATCGGCTCGTGGCTGGGGACGGAGGCGAGCGCCTCGGAGGTGTTCGACATCCCGCTGGCCCGCGGCGTCACGCCATACGTCCGCTACGGCGACTGGCCGGTGGACGGCGCCCTGCTCGTGCTCGCCGTGTGGTGCGCGAGCGAGGGCGCTCGGGCCGTCCGGCTCAGGCGGCCCGGTCCCGCACCGCACGTACCACCCGCTCGCACAGTTCGTGAGTCGCCAGCGCATCCCGGGCGCTGAGCACCTTGCCCGCGCGCACGGCGTCGAGGAAGGCCAGCACCGCCTGCTCGATGCCGCGCTGGCGGGCCACGGGCACCCAGTCGCCACGCCGCCGCACGGTCGGCTGGCCCTTGTGGTCGACGACCTCGGCGAGGTTGAGCACCTGCCGCTTGGTGTCCTGCCCGGACACCTCCAGGATCTCCTCCGCCGAACCGCTGAGCCGGTTCATCACGCCCAGCGCGGTGAACCCCTCCCCGGACAGCTGGAGCACCACGTGGTGCAGCAGCCCGTCCTCGACGCGGGCGCGCACGGTCACGTCGTCGACCGGCCCGGGCGCCAGGAAGCGCAGCGTGTCCACGACGTGGATGAAGTCGTCGAGGATCATCGCGCGCGGTTCCTCCGGCAGACCGATCCGGTTCTTCTGCATGAGGATCAGCTCGCGCGGGTGGTCGGCGCACTGCGCGTACCCGGGCGCGTGACGCCGGTTGAATCCGACGGCGAGTGAGACGCCGCGCTCCTCGGCGAGGCTCACCAGCCGTTCGGAGTCGGCGAGTTCGTAGGCGAGCGGCTTGTCGACGTAGGTCGGCACGCCCGCTTCCAGGAGCCGCGTCACGATCTCCGGGTGCACGGCGGTCGGGGCGTGCACGAAGGCGGCGTCCAGGTTCTGGGCGAGCAGCGCGTCCAGTGTGGCGTGCCGGTGGTCCGCCGGCAGGTGCAGCCCGTCGCCGACGCGGTCGAGCGTGGCCGGCGTCCGGGTCTGCAGATGCAGCTCGATGCCGGCCAGACCGCCGAGCACCGGGAGATAGGCCTTCTGCGCGATGTCGCCGAGTCCGATGCAGCCGACCTTCACGGGATGGTCTCCTCTAGCGCTTGCCTGCCGGTGTGCTGCCGGAAGCATACGGCCGCTGCGGCGGCCGCCGGCCGGCGACGGCGTCGAAGCTGCGCAGGAGAAGCCCGGGCACCGCCCTGGACAGGGCGGCGATCGCGGTGTCGCGGACGGCGATCGCGGCGGGCCGGGTCATCCTCGACCGCACTACAGACGTAGTGCGGCGGGTAGGTTGGCGCCATGCCGACCTCCGCCCCCGCGGGCACCTCGGGCGCCTCACGCGCCGACCTCGTCGCCGACGCCGCGCTCGCCCTGCTCGCCGAGCGCGGGATGCGCGGGCTCACCCACCGGGCGGTCGACGGCGCGGCCGCGCTCCCCGAGGGCTCCACGTCGAACGTGGCGCGGACCCGGCAGGCCCTGCTGGAGCTGGCGGTGCGCCGGCTGGCCGACCGCGAGGCGCGGGTGCTGGCGCCGCACGAGATGCCGGACCCGGCGACCGGACTCGCCGGCCTGGTGGACGCGCTGGCCCTCGCCACGCACCGCGCGCTGACCCGCCACCGCGATCTGACACTCGCCCGCTACGAACTGGCCCTGGAGGCCACCCGCCGCCCCGAGCTGCGCACCCACTTCGACGCGGCCGGGGCCCGCTTCCGCGATCGGCTCACGGCACTGGTCACCGCGATGGGCTCGGCCGATCCCGCCCGGCACGCGCTCTCCCTGGTGGCCTGGGCGGACGGGCTGATGTTCTCCTGCGTGGCCGGGTCGTTCGGCGCCGAGGCGCCGGGCCTCGACGAGGTCCGGGCGGGCCTGCGGGAACTGCTGGACGGGATGCTCGGCCGGTGAAATCCGCTGGTGCGGGCGGGGCGGCCGGGACAGGATGCGGTCATGACCACCGAGCGCCGTGAACCCGCGACCACCGCCGACGAACGCACCATGCTGGAGGGCTGGCTGGAGTACCACCGCCAGACCCTGGCCTGGAAGTGCCAGGGCCTGACCGACGAACAGCTCCGCACCCGGTCGGCGGAGCCCTCCACCCTGTCGCTCATGGGGCTGGTGCGGCACATGGCGGAGGTGGAGCGCGGCTGGTTCCGCCGCGTCCTGGCGGACGAGACGGACGAGCAGGCCGGGCCGATCTACTGCGGGGACGCCGACCCGGACGGCGATTTCCATCTCACCGCGGCGGACACCTGGGCGGAGGCGTCCGCCACCTGGCAGGCGGAGATCGAGGCCGCACGGCGCCATGCCGCCCGCTTCGGTCTGGACGACCTCTCGGCCGGCAGGCACCGGCGCACCGGCGAGCAGTTCAACCTGCGCTGGATCTACACCCACATGATCGAGGAGTACGCACGGCACAACGGCCACGCCGACCTGCTGCGCGAGCGCATCGACGGCGCCACGGGCGACTGACGTCACCCGGGCCGCGCGCACGGCCTCCGTACGGGGCCTGAGATCACCCGTGCGGGGCATCCTCCGGCCGTCCGGCATCCTCCGGGCCGCCGGAACCGACATCCTTGCCCGGGTGCATCGATCGACGACCGCAGCAGCACTCCTGGTCACCGTGGCCGTCTCGGCCCTCACCGGCTGTGTGACCGTGTCGCGCGCGCCCGCACCCGGCCCGCCGCCGGCGCCGCCCCGGCCGTCCGCCCCGCACCCCGACGGCGCGGCCGGGCCGCGGATCGTGCAGGCGCCGGCCCGCGAGGCGCTGGAGATGGTCGGCCCGTCCCGGTCCGCCGCGCCGACGGCGCCGGAGCGGCGCGAACCGCCGCGGGCCACGGCACCGGCCCGGCGGCCGGCGGCACCCCGCCCGTCCCGGCAGCCGTCCCGGCCGCGGGCGGCGCGGCCGACGGCGGGCAGCCGCCGGCCGCCCCACGTCGAGCTCCCGGACCTGGGGGGCGGCACGGACGTGTGCGCCCTCGGCAGGCAGTACGGAAGCTGGCGCGAGGACAGCCCGGAGGCGGTCATCTGTGAGCAGACGTACGGGAGTTGAGGTCGCCCCAGACCGGGTCAGGGACGCTGGCGCGGCGGCCCCCACCGGCCGGCCCCGTCCGGGTCCTCCTCCGCCAGCCGCAGTTCCAGCCGTGCGATGGCCGCCCGCACGCCCTTTCCGTACCCGTCGTCACCCAGCGATCCGGCCGCGCCGCGGGCCCGGCGCACATGGGTGCGGGCGGCGCCGCGGCGGCCGAGCTTGAGGTAGTCGGCCGCCAGGTTCACATGCAGCGAGGGGTAGAGCGCGCGGGCCGCGGGCGCGCCCTCGTGCGCCGCGGCGCGGTCCCCGGTGAGCTCCTCGGCCGCCGTCAACGCCCTCAGATCCCAGGCGAGTTCGTCGGCCGGGTCGTCCTGGGTGTCGGCCATGTAGTGGGCCAGGGTGCAGCGGTGCAGCGGGGCGCCGTCCGCGCCGATCTCCGCCCACAGCTCCAGGAAGCGGTGCCGGGCCTCCTCGCGATCGCCGGCGTGGTGCAGCATGACGACCTGCCCGATCCGTGTCATCACGGCATCCGGTGCCGTCTGCTCCTGTCCCTGGGCCACCGCGTCCTCCGCACCCTCGCCGGCTGGTCGGCTGTCCCGACCGACGCTAGCCGCAGCCCGCGGCGATCACGCCCAGGCGGCACCGGGCCGGTTCACGGGAGAGCCGGCCGGCGGCGCCCGGCTTGCGGTCCGCGGCGACCTGGTGTCGCCTTGGCAGCCCAGGTGCCGCTCAGCCCAGGTTCGGGATCGTCCAGTCGATCGGCCGGTGGCCCTGGCGGGCGACCGCCTCGTTGATCTGGGTGAAGGGGCGGGAGCCGAAGAACCTCTTCGCGGACAGCGGCGAGGGGTGCGCGCCCTTGACCACCACGTGCCGGGTCTCGTCGATCAGCGGGAGCTTCTTCTGCGCGTAGTTGCCCCACAGCACGAAGACCGCCGGGTCGGGGCGCTCGGCCACCGCGCGGATCACGGCGTCGGTGAACTTCTCCCAGCCGCGGCCCTTGTGCGAGTTGGCCTCGCCGCCGCGCACCGTGAGGACCGCGTTGAGCAGCAGCACGCCCTGCCGGGCCCACGGCATCAGATAGCCGTTGTCCGGGACGGGCAGGCCGAGCTCCTCCTTCATCTCCTTGTAGATGTTGCGCAGGGAGGGCGGGGTCTTCACACCGGGACGGACCGAGAAGCACAGCCCGTGCCCCTGCCCCTCGCCGTGGTACGGGTCCTGGCCGAGGATCAGGACCTTCACCCGCTCGTACGGAGTGGCGTCCAGCGCGGCGAAGACCTCCTCGCGCGGAGGGTGGACGGGACCCCGCGCCCGCTCCTCCTCGACGAACTCCGTCAGCTCCTTGAAGTAGGGCTGCTGCAGTTCGTCGCCCAGAACCCCGCGCCAGGACTCGGGCAGCATGGCGATGTCGGTCACGTCAACGTCCTTATGTCGTGCGGTCGCTTCAGGTCTCAGAACCTACAGGCGGCCACTGACAACGGCTCCGGTCGCGCCCATCTCGCCGGCTACCAGCTGGTCTTGCGGTGCAGCTCCCACATCAGCATGATCGTCGAGGGGTCCAGGGCCTGCTCCGCCCCGGCGATGTCGTCGCTGGCGGCCACGTACTGCTTGCCCTGCCACAGCGGCAGCAGCCGGGCGTCGTTCACCAGGATCTGCTGGGCCTGCTCGAAGTCCGAGACCACGTTGGCGCGGTCGCTCTCGCCGCGGGAGCGGGGCAGCAGCACGCCGGTGATCTCGGGCGCGGGGTACGGCGTGCCGAGTGCGTTCTGGTCGCCGACGAACGGCGCGATGAAGTTGTCGGGGTCCGGGAAGTCGGGGAACCAGCCGCGCCCGAACACCGGGTACTCGCCCTTCTGGTAACCCGTCACATACGTCTTCCAGGGGCGGCTCTTGAGCGTGATCGTGAACAGCCCGGAGGCCTCCAGCTGGCGCTTGATCTCCGCGAACTCCAGCTTCGTGGCGGAGCCGTAGCGGTCGGTGGTGTACCAGAGAGTGAGCGGGACGCGTTCGGTGATGCCCGCGGCGGTGAGGAACTTGCGGGCCTTGGAGACGCTCGGGCTTCCGAAGTCGTCGAAGAAGTCGGTGGTGTGCGCGGTCAGGCCCTTCGGGACCATGGAGTACAGCGGCTCCACCGTGTCCTTGTAGACCTTGTGCGCGATCGCCCCGCGGTCGATGACCTGGGCGACCGCCTTGCGGACCGCGGGCTTGGCGGCCCAGGGGTCCTTCGGGTTGAACACCAGGTAGTTGATCTCGACGCCGGCGCCCTCGTTGATCTGGAGGCTGCCGTCCGTGTTGTGCTTCTGGAGGTCGACGATGTCGTCGGCGTTCAGACCGCGGAAGGCGACGTCGATGTCCTTGTCCTTCAGCGCGGCGACCATGGTGGCCGAGTCGTGGAAGTAGCGGATGGTCACCGCGCTGTTCTCGCGCTGGGCGTAGCCCTGGTAGCTGCCGTTCTTGGCGAGCTCGGCCTTCTTGCCCTCCTCGTAGGCCTGGAGCGTGTACGGCCCGGAGCCGTAGACCTTGCCGTCCTTGCGCAGGGAGCCGGCCGGGTACTCCTCGGGGTCCACGATCGACATGGCGGGTGTCGCGAGCACGAACGGGAAGGTGGCGTCGGGCTTGTTGAGGTGGAAGACGACCTTCAGGTCGCCGGTCACCTGGACCCGGTCGAGGCTGCCGAGCAGGCCGGCGGGGCCGCCGTTGACGTTGATCTTCCGTATGCGGTCGATCGAGTACTTGACCGCCCGGGCGTCGAGCGTGTGCCCGTCGGCGAATCGCAGGCCCGCGCGCAGCTCGCACGCGTAGGTCCGGTTCGAGCTGTCGGAGAAGCGGCAGTTTTCGGCCGCGTCCGGCTGGGGCGTGGTCGCCCCGGAGGGGTAGTTGAGGAGGGTCTGGTAGATGTTGCGGAACAGCTCCCAGGACTGGTCCCACGAAGCGGCGGGGTCCAGCGTGCTGGGCGCGCTGGTCGTCCCGACGACGATGGGTCCCTTGTCGCCGGAGGAGTCCGACGAGAGGATTCCGCATCCGGCCACCAGCGACGACATGGACGCGATGGCCGCCATGTTCCGCAGGCCTCGGTTCCGGTTGAACACGCGCTCGCTCCTCGATCCGCCGTGCCAAGGGTCGGCAGACCATACCGCAGTGCAACGGTGGTTGAACCCGCTTTGTACAAGGCCCTTGATCAGGTTGTTTATGACGACGTTGTCATGGAGCTGTGCCCTCGTTGTGCCATGACAAGGGCGCCGTTTCCGTCAAGGAAACGGCGCCCTCGGGTACCCGATCGTTACGGTCGCAACGGTTGCTTCAGGCGACGCCGGCGTTCAGGAAGATGCCTCCGTCGACGACGAGCGTCTGGCCGGTGATCCAGTCGGACTGCCCGGAGGTGAGGAACGCCGCGGCACCGCCGATGTCGGACGGCACACCGAGCCGCGCGAGCGGGTAGGCGGACGCCGCCTCCTCCTCGCGGCCCTCGTACAGCGCCTGCGCGAACTTGGTCTTCACCACGGCCGGGGCGATCGCGTTGACCCGCACCTTCGGCGCGAACTCGTGCGCCAGCTGCTGGGTCAGGTTGATCATCGCGGCCTTGCTGACGCCGTAGGCGCCGATGAACGGCGAGGGCGCGAGGCCGGCGATCGAGGCGATGTTGACGATGGCGCCGCCGTTGTCCTTCTGCCAGGCGTGCCAGGTCTTCTGCGCGAAGCCGAGCGCGGAGATCACGTTGGTCTCGAAGACCTTGCGGGCCACGTTCAGGTCGAGATCGGCGATCGGCCCGAACACCGGGTTGGTACCGGCGTTGTTGATCAGGTGGTCGACGCGGCCGAAGGCCTCCATCGTCCGCTCGACGGCCTCGGCCTGGTGGTCCAGGTCGTGCGCCTTGCCGGCGATGCCGATGACGCGCTCGGCGCCGAGCCTGTCGACGGCCTCCTTCAGCGCGTCCTCGTTGCGTCCGGTGATGGCGACGCGGTCGCCGCGGGCGACGAGCGCCTCGGCGACGCCGTAGCCGATGCCGCGGCTGGCGCCCGTGACGAGGGCGACCTTGCCGGAGAGTGCGGGCAGTTCAGTCATGGCTGGGAGTTCTCCTAGTCGAGCGGTCCGCCGGCGACGTACAGCACCTGGCCGGAGACGAAGCCGGCCGCCTCGCCGGTGAAGAAGGCGATGGCGTTGGCGATGTCGTCCGGCTCACCGACCCGGGCCACCGGGATCTGGGTGGCGGCCGCGGCCTTGAAGTCCTCGAAGCCCATGCCGACGCGGTCGGCGGTGGCCTTGGTCATCTCGGTGGCGATGAAGCCGGGGGCGACGGCGTTGGCGGTGACGCCGAACTTGCCGAGCTCCTTGGCGAGGGTCTTGGTGAAGCCCTGCAGACCGGCCTTGGCGGCCGAGTAGTTGACCTGGCCGCGGTTGCCGAGCGCCGAGGACGAGGACAGGTTGACGATCCGGCCGAAGCCGGCGTCGACCATGTGCTTCTGGCAGGCCTTGGACATCAGGAAGGCGCCGCGCAGGTGCACGTTCATGACGGTGTCCCAGTCGGAGACGCTCATCTTGAACAGCAGGTTGTCGCGCAGCACGCCCGCGTTGTTGACCAGGATCGTCGGCGCGCCGAGCTCCGCGGCCACCCGCGCGATCGCGGCCTCGACCTGGGCCTCGTCGGAGACGTCGGCGCCGACCGCGAGGGCCGTGCCGCCGGCCGCGGTGATCTTCTCGACGGTCTCCTTGCAGGCGGCCTCGTCGAGGTCGATCACGGCGACCGCGCGACCCTCGGCGGCCAGCCGTACGGCGGTGGCGGCGCCGATGCCGCGCGCTCCGCCGGTGACGACCGCGACCCGCTGCTCAGTGGTGGACATTGCTGCTTCTCCTCGCCCTCGAGAAAGTACGCCCGCTTGAAGGTACGTCCGCCGGGAAGCACCTCCCCCGACGCACCGCGCCGCTGGGTGAGCGACCGCTTAGTACCTTCGGCAGACGTGACGCTAGAAGGCCTGGCACCCGGTGTCAACGGCACACGGCCCGGGTGTGATCCATTACCTCACCAGCAGGTCGAGCAACCGCTCCGTCTCGGCCGCCGGATCGGTGGTGAGCCCAGTGTGCACCGGTCCGGGCCGCACGACCGTGGAGCGCGGCGCGATCAGCCAGCGGAAGCGCCGTCCGGCGTCCTCCCCGGCGGCCTGTCCGGCCGCCTCTCCCCCGTCGCACACCCGCTGCACAGCAGCGAGCGCGGCCCGGACACCGGCCACGTCCGCGGCCGGGTCGAGGGCGAGCAGCCGCGCCTCGTCGAGATGGGTGCGGGCTCCGACGTAGGCCCGGGCCCGGCAGTAGACGAGCACGCCGGCGTTGATGCACTCGCCGCGCTCCACCCGCGGGACGACCCGCAGCAGCGCGTACTCGTAGACGTCCCGGTCGCCTCCCTGGCCACCGCGGATGATGTGACGCTCGACCACCGAGCCGGCCATGTGGATGTGGCGCTCGCTCATGCGCTCTCCTCGATTCCGGTGACGCGCTCGTGGACGGCGGCGGCCCGGGCGAGCAGCGGCCGCGCGTACGCCTGTCTGAGGTCGTCCGGTGTGCCGAAGCCGGGCTCGCCCGTCAGCCAGGCGTCCGGGACCTGCGCGGTGACCTCGGCCAGCAGCTCCTCGGTGACGCGGGGCGCGAGCTCGGCGGCGGCGCCCGCGAGATCGGGACGGAAGCGGGCGAGGGCGTGGTCGGAGGCGTCGTAGGAACGGGCCGCGGAGGCTTCGGCGCCGGGCCAGTTGTGGTGCCAGATCAGGGTGGCGCCGTGGTCGATGAGCCACAGGTCGCCCCGCCACATCAGCAGGTTGGGGTTGCGCCAGGAGCGGTCGACGTTGTTCACCAGCGCGTCGAACCAGACGATCCGGCCGGCCTCCTCGGAGCTCACCTCGAAGGCGAGCGGGTCGAAGCCGAGGGCGCCGGAGAGGAAGTCCATGCCCAGGTTGGTGCCGCCGCTGGAGCGCAGCAGATCCTGCACCTGCTGCTCGGGCTCGCCCAGTCCCAGCACCGCGTCGAGGCCGACGGTCACCAGGCCCGGCACCCGCAGTCCGAGCCTGCGGGCGAGCTCGCCGCAGACCACCTCGGCGACCAGTGTCTTGCGGCCCTGCCCCGCGCCGGTGAACTTCAGGACGTAGGTCCCGAAGTCGTCGGCCTCGACGAGCCCCGGCAGCGATCCGCCCTCCCGCAGAGGCGTGATGTAGCGGGTCGCGATGACGTCCTTGAGCATCGCCCCAGGTTACCGGGGTCCCGGCGGGCGCCGGGCGAGCGGTGGGCCGACATCGACAGCAAAGCGACAGCGCGGCTTTACCCACCTCGGGACGGGACCTTGCCAAGCTCGGGATCGGCTGAACAACCCACGGCGACCGGCCGTACCCCTGTACAGATCCACGACGCTTGAATGGAAGGGAACGTCAGCATGACCAGCGAATCAACTCCCCCCGCCCAGGCACCTGCCCGCCGGGCCGTCATGGCGGCGGCGGGCGCGGCGGGGCTCGCCGTCGCGCTGACCGCGTGCGGATCGTCCGACAGCGACTCCTCGGGCAGCTCGGACACCCAGGCCGGTGCGAACGCCCCGGGCGGCGGCTCGGGGAGCGGCTCCGGCGGTACGGCGCTGGCCAAGACCTCCGACATCCCCGAGGGCGGGGGCAAGATCTTCAAGGACCAGAGCGTGGTGGTCACCCAGCCCGCCGCCGGGACCTTCAAGGCCTTCTCCACCAAGTGCCCCCACCAGGGCTGCGCCGTGAGCAGCATCGCCGACGGCATCATCCACTGCCCCTGCCACGGCAGCGAGTTCTCGGTCGAGGACGGCAGCGTGAAGAAGGGCCCGGCGACCTCCGGGCTCAGCGCCGAGAAGGTCACCGTCACCGGGGACTCGATCACGCTCGCCTGACGCGCGGCCTCCTGAGGCAGCCCAGCACCTCGTCCGTGGTCGCGACCGTGGCGACCCATGCGAGGGTGTTGCGGATCATCGCCGGGGTGTAGTCGGACGGCACCCCCGCGATGGCGTCGGACGGCACCACGGCGTCGTAGCCACGGTTCACCGCGTCGAAGACGGCGTTCGGGACGGCCACGTTGGCCGAGACCCCGGTGACGACCAGGGTGCGGCAGCCGAGGTTGCGCAGCAGCGCGTCCACGTCGGTGCCCTGGATCGGGGACAGCCCGTGCAGCCGCCGTACGACGAAGTCCTCCTCGGCGACCTCGATCGGGGCCGCGACGCGCACCGCCGTGGTGCCGGACAGCTGCTGGACGGGCAGGCGTTCGGCGGCGCGGAAGAGCCGGGCGTTGCGGTTCGCGCCACGGCCGTCCGGGCGGCGCTCGGCGATCGCGTGCACCACCTGGACGCCGCTCTCGTGCGCGGCCGCGACCAGCCGGGCGACGTTGGCGAGGGCGCCGGACGAGCGTGCCTCGCGGGCGAGTTCGGGCAGGGCGCTGTCCGTCCCCACCACGCCCTGCTGGCATTCGACGGTCAGCAGCACCGTGGAGTCCGGTGCGAGGAGTGCGCGGAGCTGTTCCTGCGACGGCACGGTTCCCCCTCGTCGGCGGCGGTCCGGGGCGGGCGAGCGTAGCGGTCGTTGCGCGGGGAGGGAAGACGATCCATCCTTTTCTGACGTGATGTCAGAGGATCTCTCCTCTGACACGACGTGAGAGAAGAGGGGGCCGCATGACCGTCACTCAGCGCCGGGGCCGGAAGATCATGATGACGCCTGGTGAACTGGACGATTTCCTGACCACCCAGCGCACCTGCCGCGTGGCCACCGTCTCGGCGAGCGGCGCGCCGCACGTGAGCACGCTGTGGTTCGCCTGGGACGGGACGTCGCTGTGGCTGTACTCCGTGGTGCGCAGCAAGCGCTGGACGGACCTGCGCCGCGATCAGCGGGTCGCGATCGTGATCGACACGGGCGAGGAGTACGACGAGCTGCGCGGCGTCGAGCTGTCGGGAGCCGTCGAGTTCGTGGGCGAAGCGCCGCGCACCGGGGAGCTGTGCGCCGAACTCGACGTCCCCGAGACCCTGTTCGCCCGGAAGAACTTCAACCTGGAGGAGATGCCGCACGACGGCCGGCACGCCTGGGCGCGGCTGACTCCGGAGAAGATCGTGTCCTGGGACTTCCGCAAGCTGGGCGGCGCCTGAGTCAGCCCACCTTGCGGGCCGCGTCCTGCAGCGCCTGCACCGCCGCGCGGATCGACGGGCGGCGGTCGGCGTCGGCGCGCCAGACCACGTAGACATGCCGGCGGACGCGCTGCCGGAGCGGGACGGTGACGACGCCGGCGGGCACCGGATGGCGGCCGAGCAGCGGAGCGATGCACACCCCGAGTCCGGCCGCGACCAGGCCCATCTGGGTGTGGGTCTCGGCGGCCCGGTGGCCGACGAGGGGCTCGACGCCGCGCGAGCGGAGCGTGAACATCAGCCACTCGTGGCAGAACTCGCCCTCGCCCCAGGTGATCCACTCGTCCTCGGCGAACTCCCCGAGGTCCACCTCGTCGCGCCCGGCGAGCCGGTGCCGGGCCGGCATCGCCACGTCCGCGGGGTCGTCCAGGAGCGGCGCCTTCACCAGGCCGTCGGGCAGCGGCATCGGCTTGTTGTACCAGTCGAGCACCACCGCGAGGTCGAGGTCGCCGCGGACCACCCCGGCGATGCCGGCCTCCGGCTCCAGCTCGCTGGAGCGCAACCGCAGCGCCGGGTGCTCGGCGCGCAGGGCGGCGAGCGCGGTGGGGAACAGGCCGCGCGCGGCGGTCGGGAACGCCGAGAGCCTGAGCTCGCCGACCACCTGCCCGCGGTGCGCCTCCAGATCGGACTGGGCGAGCTCGACCTGCGACAGGATGCGTGTCGCGTGCTCGGCGAGGAGCCGGCCCGCGTCCGTGAGCCGCACGCCCCGCCCGTTCTTGGCGAGGAGCTGCTGGCCGACCTCCCGCTCCAGCTTGGCCATCTGCTGGGAGACGGCCGACGTCGTGACGTGCAGCGCGTCGGCGGCGCCGCTGACCGAGCCGTGCCGGGCGAGGGCGTCGAGGGTGCGCAGGCGCTCCAGGTTCAACATGTAAGTGATGCTACGAGATACCTCGCGAGAAGTCTCGATTGTGCTACGAAGTGGTGTGCTGCATCGTGGCGGCATGACCACCGCCACCGCCACCACTCCCCGGACCCCCGTCCCCACTCCAGCCCGCCGCCCCGCCCTGGACTGGCGTCTGCGCTTCGCCGCCCTGTCCCTGATCTGGGGCTTCAGCTTCCTGCTCATCAAGGTCGGCACGGAGGGGTACGCGCCCTTCCAGGTCACCCTGGGACGGCTGGTGTTCGGCACGGCCGTGCTCGCGGCGGCGATGGCGGTCAAGCGGGAGCGCCTGCCGCGGGGCCCGCGGACCTGGGGGCATCTCGCGGTCGCCGCGCTCCTGCTCAACGCACTGCCGTTCTCGCTGTTCGCGTTCTCCGAACTGACGATCCCCTCGACGCTGGCGGGCATCTGCAACGCGACGTCGCCGTTGTGGGGGATGGCACTGTCCGTGGTCGCACTGTCGGAGGACCGGCCCACGCGGGTGCGGGTGGCGGGGCTGGGGATCGGATTCCTCGGCGTGCTGACGGTTCTCGGCGCGTGGGAGGGCTTCAGCGGGCTGGACGCCCGGGGAACGGCGATGGCGCTGCTGGCGTCGTTCAGTTATCCGGTGGGATGGATCTATGTGCGGCGGACGCTCGCGGGGTCCGGGAACTCCCATCTGTCCATGACCGGGGCCCAGTTACTGTTGGCGACAATCCAACTGGCCGTGGTGACACCGTTGTTCACGTCGGTTCCGGCGCACTTCGCCGTGGTGCCGTTGGTTGCCGTCGCCGCGTTGGGGGCGCTGGGCACGGGGGTCGCCGTTCTGCTCCAGTACGGGTTGGTGGCCGAAGTCGGGCCTACGACCGCGCAGATGGTCACGTACTTCATTCCCGTTGTCGCCACGGCGGCGGGGGTTGCGGTTCTCGGGGAGTCGCTGCGGTGGTCGACGCCCGTGGGGGCGGTGGTCGTGCTGGCCGGGGCGGCGCTCACCCAGGCCAGGCGGCGCGCCTGAGGGGATCGCGGCTGGGTGCCTACACATAGGCCCTGGCCGGTGCCGGGCCCAGGGCCCTGGCCGTCGCCTCGGCCAGCGGGGTCGTCTCCTGCGGGGTGAGGGTGGCGACGGTGATCCGGATGCCGGGAGGGGACGCCAGGCGGAAGCGGGCCCCCGGGGCCACCGCCCAGCCGGCGTGCAGGAGGCGGGAGACGGCGGCCGTTTCGTCGGGCACCGGGATCCACACGTTGAGGCCGGAGCGGCCGTGGGCCTCGATGCCACGCCGGGCGAGGGCGTCGACCAGGAGGTCCCGGCGGGTTCGGTAGGCGGTCGCCACCGCCCGCGTGTCGAGGGCCTCGTCCGCCCAGAGGCGGACCACCGCCCGCTGGATGACGCGGCTGACCCAGCCGGGGCCCAGACGGTGGCGGCCCGTGACGCGGTCGACCGTGGTCGTGTCGCCGGTGAGGACGGCGAGCCGCAGGTCGGGGCCGTAGGCCTTGGCGACCGAGCGCACGAAGGCCCAGTGCCGGGTGACGCCGGCCAGGGGGTGTACGGGGAGGTCGACGATGCCGTGACCGTGGTCGTCCTCGATCAAGAGGGTCTGCGGGTGCTCGCGCAGCACGGCGCGCAGGGCACGCGCACGCGTGGCGGTGACGGCGGCGCCCGTCGGGTTCTGGGCGCGGTCCGTGACGATCAGGGCGCGGGCGCCGGCGTCCAGGGCCCGGCGTACGTCCTCGGGGCGCGGGCCCTCGTCGTCCAGTCCCACCGGGGCCGTGCGCAGCCCGAGCGCCGGGACGAGGTCGAGCAGGCTGCCCCAGCCGGGGTCCTCCACGGCGACGGTGTCCCCCGGTTTCAGATGGGCGGCGAGCACGCGCTCGACGGCGTCCAGCGAGCCGGAGGCGACGGTCAGCGGGCCCTCCGGCACCCCGTCGGCGTCCAGAGCGGCACGCGCCCTTCGCGCGAGGTCCGGTTCCACCAGGGCCTCTCCGTAGAGCACCGGCTCGCGGTCCCCCTGTTCGGCCGCCGCCGCGAACGCCTCCGCCAGCGACGGCAGCAGCGCCGGGTCGGGGTTGCCGTTCGCCACGTCACGCGCGCCCTCGGGTACGTCCATGCGGGCGTACTCGCGCCCGGTGGTGGCCGGCATGGAGCGCACCCGGCTGCCCCGGCGTCCGGACGTCTCGATGACCCCGCGCTCACGCAGGATCCGGTACGCGGACGCGACCGTGTTCGGGTTCACGCCCAGCTCGACCGCCAACTCCCGCATGGGCGGAAGCAGTTGGCCCGGCTCCAGCTCTCCGGACCCCACCGCGTGCTCGACGCTCGCCGCGATGTCCGCTGCGCGCCGTCCTTCGATCCGGTATTCTCCTAGCACAAAGCAGAGTATGCACTAGTGCAATACATGGTGCAAGACGAGCAGCCAGTGCCGGACGAACAGCCTTGGAGAGAGCCATGCAGGGGACCGCCCAGCCGACGTCGCAGCCCATCGCCTACACGCCGACCGACCGCACCGTCCCCACGCGTTCCGCGGAGCGGGCGTCGTACGACAGGGAGCTGGTGCACGCGATACTCGACGAGGCCTACGTCTGCCATCTCGGCTTCGTCCGCGACGGCCGGCCGGTGGTGCTGCCCACGCTGTTCGCCCGGGTGGGCGAGCGGCTGTACGTGCACGGCTCGACGGGCTCGCGCCCGCTGCGGATGACCGGCGGGCAGGACCCGGGGCTCGCGGTGTGCCTGACGGTCACCCACGTCGACGCACTGATCCTGGCCCGCTCGGCCTTCCACCACTCGATCAACTACCGGTCCGTGGTGGTCCACGGCACCGCCCATGACGTGACGGACCCCGGGGAGAAGCGGGCCGCCCTGGACGCGCTGGTCGACCACGTCGTGGCGGGCCGGTCGGCCGACTCCCGGCCCGCGAACAAGAAGGAGCTGGCTGCCACCGCCGTGATCCGTCTCGACCTGGACGAGGTCTCCGCCAAGCTCCGCACCGGCGGCGTGGACGACGAGCCGGAGGACCTGGGCCTGCCCCACTGGGCCGGCGTCGTCCCGCTCCGCAAGGGGTACGAACGCCCGCTCCCCGCCGCCGACCTGACGCCTGGCATCGGGCTTCCCGGCTACCTGGCCGCGCGCTGATGCTGATCCATCCCTGGGACGCGCCCCGCGACGACGCCGAGTGGCAGCAGTGGCTCGGCACGCACGACTTCGGGCAGCTCGCCGTCAACGGCCTGCCCGGCGAGCCGCCCTGCGTCCAGCCGCTCCACTTCGCCTACGACGCCGGTCGCGCCGAGGCCGTCACGCACCTCGCACGGCCCAACCCCCTGTGGCCCGCGCTGGAGGCCGATCCGGACGTGCTGCTGAGCGTGGTCGACGACTACGTGTACGTCCCGGGGCCCTGGCAGGCGCCGCCCGGCGCGCCGCCCGAGCACGGCACTCCGACGAGCTTCTACGCCGCGGTCCAACTCCGTTGCACGGCCCATGTCGTGGACGATCCGGCCGAGAAGGCCGAGCTGCTCAACCGTCAGGTCGGCCACTTCCAGCCCGAGGGCGGCTCCGCCCCGGCGGCGGAGGACGAGGCGCCGTTCGGCAGACTCCTTGCGGGCATCCGCGGGCTGCGGCTCGAAGTGGTCGGCGTACGGGCCAAGTTCAAGTACGCCGGCCACAAGCCGCGGGAGGTGCAGGACCATGTGGTCGCGGGCCTCGCGGCGCGCGGCGGCGCCCGGGACGCCGCGGCCCGGGAGCACCAGACCCGCCGACGGGGGATGTGGCCACCCGGGCGGTGAGCGGCACCCGGGCACTGACCCACACCCCGAGACGCGCCACCCCCGGCGCGGCAGGCAGGGACGCCGCACCGGACAAGAGCGCTGCGCCGGACAAGACCGCCACACCAGGCAGGGACGCCGCACCGGGCGAGAGCGCCGCATCGGGCAAGAGCACCGCACCAGGCAGGGCGGGAGCCGGTGGCCGGTGCTACGCCGGTGCCGGTTCCGTCGCCGCTCCACGCGCCGCCCCCCGCGCCTCCGCGAGGGCCAGGCCCGCGACCGAGGCCAGCATCAGCACCGTGCCCGCCAGGGTGGCGGTGGTGAGGTGTTCGCCGAGCAGGACCACGGCGAGCACCGCCGCGGCCACCGGTTCGAGCAGCATGATCACGGACACCGTGGCCGCGCGGACGACGGCCGCACCCGCGAAGTAGAGGCCGTAGGCGAGCGCCGTGGGGACCGCGGCGATGTAGAGCAGCAGCCACAGGGTGCGGGCGGGGTGGTCGGCGTGCGGGACGATCCCCTCGGCCAGGGCGAACGGCAGCAGGCAGAGCCCCGCGACCGCGAACGCCCCCACCGACGTGCTGGACGCGTCCGTCTCGCCGTGCCGGCCCCACCAGCGGATGAGCAGGGTCATCACGCAGTATCCGGCCGCGGCCAGCAGGGCGAACAGCACTCCCGCCGGGCGGACGGTCGCCCCGCCGCCGCCGAGCACCAGGACCGCCAGACCCGCGAGCGCCCCGGCGACGGCGGCCACGCCACCGCGGCCGAGCCGCTCCCCCAGGGTGAGGCGGGCGCCCAGCGCGATGAACACGGGTCCGGCGCCCAGGGTGACGACGGTGCCGACCGCGAGACCGGTGGCGGACACGGCGGCGAAGTAGGCGGTCTGGAAGACGGCGAGCCCCACGCCGGTGGCACCGGCCCGCAGTGCCCGGCGGCGCAGCGGTTCCCGCACGGCGGTCCGGGCGCGCGGCCCCGGCAGCCGGGCGGCGAGCAGCAGGACGAGGCCCGCGGCACAGCGCCAGAAGGAGAGGGCGACGTAGCCCATGTCACTGGCCTGGTAGACCAGGGAGGCGGCGGCGCCCGCGGTGCCCCAGGCGACACCGGCGACGATCAGGAAGAAGAGGCCTCGCCCGACGGGCAGGCCGAGAGCAGCATGCGACACGAATGGTCTCCGCAAGGTGCAGAAGGTCGGAAGGGGACCGGTCGGGGCCGGGTCCCAGGGACGTCTTCTGCGGGCAGCGCCGTTCGGCCCGACACCGTCGGGCGTGGATTCCGGGGGCCCGCCTCAGGCGGCCGGAGGCGGAAGAACGCGTGCGTCCGAATGCATGATCCGCACCTTAGGCCGCGGTTTCGCGGGAGGGCAACGCCGTTTCCGGGCCGCCGCTCGCCACCGGCTCCGGGGAGCCCTTGGCGGGCGCCGACGACTGCGCGATGAACGCGCCGACCAGGACGACGCCACCGCCGACGATCTGCGGCGCCGACAGGTGCTCGCCGAGCAGCACCCAGGCGAGGACCGTCGCGACGACCGCCTCCAGGCAGGCCACGACGCCTGCGACCTGCGGCGACAGCCGTCGTACCGACACCACCCCGGTGACGTAGGCGAGGACGGTGGCGACCAGCACGATCCAGGCGAGCAGGTACGGGGCGGCGACGGGCGTGCCGTTCAGCCGCGCGGTGCCGGTCAGCACGGAGAAGTCCATGGTCCACAGGGGCGGGCCACCGCGGTCAGCACGACGGCGCCGATCAGCAGGCCGTACGCGATGACGCCGAGCGGGTCGGGCGCCTCGTCCCCGGCGTCGCCGCCCTGGTCGGACAGGACGAAGTAGCCGACCTGGCAGCATGCCGCGCCGAGCGCGAGCAGCAGCCCGAGGGCGTCGAAGCTCAGCCCCGACCAGACCTCCACGACACAGGCCAGGCCGCCGGCCGCGAGGACCACGCCGGCCGCCGCGGCGCGCGTCACCGGCCGCCGCTGCACGAACCGGACCCAGCCCAGCACGAGGGCGGGCGCGAGGTACTCGACGAGCAGGGCGACCCCCACGGGGATACGGGAGATCGCGGCGAAGTAGCACGCCTGCACCCCGGCCACGGCGAGCAGCCCGAACCCGGCGAGCAGCGCCGGGCGGCGCAGCAGCAGGGCGCGGTGGCGCACCGCGACGGGCAGCATCACCACGGCGGCGCCCGCCACCCGCAGCCAGACCACGTGGAGCGGGTCGAGTCCCGCCTCGATCAGCGGCTTGGCCGCGACCCCGGACCCGCCGAAGGCGACCGCGGACCCGAGGGCGAGACCGAGGCCCATCCCCTTGCCGCCGCCGCGACGGCTCTCAGACGTATGCACCGGCACATGATGACAGGCGACGACAGGAGCGTCACCCTCGATGACACCTGTCTCAGCGGCTGGACCGGCGCGGCGGTGCCGACCGGTCCTCGATGCCCCCGAGCAGAACCCCGGGATCGATGCCCGCACGGTGGAGCACCTCGACCGCACGCGCCTCGGGGTCGGCGGCGAGGGCCGCCAGCAGGTCGATACCGCGAGCCGGTCCGGCTCCGCGGGCGGCGGCCCGCTCGCAGGCGTGCTCCATGGCGCCCGCGGCCAGCGGCGAGAGACCGTCGGACTCCGCGACGACGGGCACGGCGCCGGAGTCCTCCACGGAGCCCTGCCAGCGCAGTCCGTATCCGATGCTGCGCTGCACGAGGTAGCCGAGCAGCCGGGCGATCCCGGGCCCTTCGCCGAAGACGGCCCGCACCTCCGGGTCGTGCTCCAGGAGCGAGTGCAGCAGGTGGGCGGAGTCGATCTGCCGGTCCCCGTCGCGCACCGCACGGCGGCGGGCGGCGGAGACCACCGCCGCCAGCTCGCCGGTGAGCCTGGCATCGCTGTCCGCGCGAGCTGCCACGACCTGCTCGTCGGCCGACTGACGGGGAATACGGGGTTGCACGTCCCCCACCCCATCAGCCCCGTCGTCCGCGGTCATCCCCGGCGGGAAGCATCTTGGCGTCCCACACAGAGTGGACCCCGGGCGCCGGAATCTCCTCCTTACGGAGGAGATCAGGCCGTTTCGCCCGCAGGGGCGCGCGCCGCCCCGCCGTGCGCGACCCGCGCAACCACGGCACTGCGCCGCACGTCCCAGCAGGTGCATGGAGCGCAGGTACTGGCTGGTGTCCCTGCCGGCCGTCGACGGCAAGCAGTACGTGTACCGGGTGGACGCGCCGGAGGACGCACTGCCCGCCGACCTGTTCTGGGACGCCTGGCACTGCCACGACGAGAGCGCCTTCCCCCGGGCCTGGGACCTCTTCGACGCCGCGGCGATCCGGCACGTGCGCTGAGCGGCGCCGGGCACGCCCACATTTTCTGACGGTTCATCAGTATTGAATGTTCCAGGCCGTGCCGCTACTTTCCGCGACACCGGAGCCCGACAGAAGAGGTGGTCGCATGGCCGAAGTCAGCGCGGAGGCGCGTATCGAGGCACCCGCCGAGAAGGTGTGGGCGCAGCTCACCGACTGGTCCGCCTACGGCGAGTGGAACGCGACCCACACGGGCTTCCCCAAGGGCGGTCCCCAGGCCCTCGAAGTGGGCGGGACCTACGAGGAGAACATGAAGCTGATGGGCTTCCCGGCCGAGGTGGAGTGGACCATCGACGAGCTGGAGCCGGCCCGGGTGTTCGCCACCCGCGGCAAGGGCCCGATGGCGGTGAGCCTGGTCAACCGCTACACGCTGATCCCCGACGGCGACGCCACGACGGTCCGTATCGACAGCGAGTTCACGGGCGCCGCGGTGTCCCTGATGGCGGGCAAGCTCAAGGACTCGGCGACGGCGGCGCTGACCGAGTCGCTGCGGAAGCTGTCCGGGCTGGTGACCTGAGGACGCGGGCACGCGAAGGCGCCCCGTGCTGTTCCACGGGGCGCCTTCGCGCGGCGGGGAGGCCGTCGTCCTCGACGCGGGCGGTCAGTCCTCGTCGGCGAGGATCAGGTACAGCTTCTTGCGGGCTTCGTTGATGACGGTCAGCGCCTTCTCGCGCTGCTCCTTGCTGCCGGTCTTCCAGACCTGGCCGAAGGCCTCCATCAGGCCGAAGCCGGCCTGCCGGATCTCACCGAGCGCCTCGAAGTCGATACCGCGGGAGGCTTCCTCCCACGGCGCGTCCGGGCCCTCGTCGGCCGCCGCGCGGCCCGTGTCGGTGAGGGAGAACAGCTTCTTGCCGCCCTCGCTCGCACTGGTGATCAGGCCCTCGTCCTCCAGCAGCTGGAGGGTCGGGTACACCGAACCGGGGCTGGGCTTCCACGCCCCGCCGCTGCGCTCGGCGATCTCCTGGATCATCTCGTAACCGTGCATGGGCCGGTCCTTCAGCAGGGCCAGGATCGACGCCCTCACGTCACCCCTGCGTGCCCTGCCGCGGGGTCCGCCCCTCCCCCGTGGGCCCCAGGGGCCCGGGCCGAAGCCGGGACCGCCGAAACCGAAGCCGGGGCCGTGGCCGCCGCCGGGGCCGCCCGGCCCGAAGGGGCCGAAGGCGCCGCGCCGGTCCTCGAAACCACCCCGCCCGCGAGGGCCGGGTCCACCGTGTCCACGTTCGAATCCATGGGAACGCATGGCGATCACTTCCATTCCATCGTTGATCTGTCGCGATGCGTCAACGATATATCGGAATACTTCGCAGAACAAGACCTGGCGGAAAAACGACAGCGGAAGGGCCCGGCCCCAGGTCAGGGCCGGGCCCGTGCGGCGCCAGGCGGCCTCAGTGGCCTCGGAACGCCTCCTCCAGCCACCAGGAGCCGTGCTCGCGGGTCACCTTGGCGTCGATCAGCAGCGGCGCCGAACGCGGACCGGCCACCCAGTCCCGTACGGCCTTGAGGTCGGCCGGGGTGCGGACGGTCACGGCCTCGAAGCCGTAGCCGCGGGCGACGGCGGCGACGTCCGTCTCCGGGAAGGTGACGGTGCCCAGCGGGAACCCGTCGGGTCCGAAGTGGTGGACCTCCGCCCCGTAGGCCTCGTCGTTGTAGACGACCACCACCATCGGCAGGCCGAGCCGGCGCACGGTGTCGAGCTCGACGGCGCTCATCAGCGCACCGCCGTCGCCGAGAGCGGCCACGGGCAGGCGGTCCGGCTGCGCGAGGGCCGCGCCGATCGTGGTGGCGAGGCCCAGGCCGATCGACTGGAACGCCTGGGTGAAGCAGAACCCGTTGTGGTCCGGCACCGAGAGGTACGCGCTCGGGTGGCCCATGAAGTTGCCCGAGTCGACGCCGACCACCCGCTCGGCGGGCAGGATGTCGTCGAGCCCGATGCTGAGCGTCCTCGGGTCGATGCGCTCACGGGTGCCCTCGTCCTCGTACGGAACGTCGCGCCACCGGCCCCGCGCGGCGAGCGCCGCGGCGGTCTCCGGGGTCCGGTACCCCTCGCGGGGCTCGCCCTCCGCCTCCAGGACCAGCCGTGCCGTGCGTTCCACGTCGCCGGTGACACCGAGGCCGATCTCCCGGTGCGCGCCCAGTGCCTCCGGGTCGTCGTCGACCTGGACCACGGTCGCCCCGGGGCCGACGAGACGGCCGTGCCGCATGGTCCACATGTTCAGGGCACAGCCCCAGCCGACGATCAGATCGGCGTCCTGGACGAGTTCGGCCACCAGCGGCGGGGCGAAGCCGCCGGACACGTCGAGCGAGAAGGGGTCGCCGTGGAAGAGGCCGCGGGCGACGGCGGAGGTGGCGAGCAGGGCTCCGTGCCGGGCCGCGAGCGCGGCGAGGGCGTCGCGGCCGCCCGGGGTGCGGGCGCCGCGGCCGGCCACGAACACCGGACGCCGGGACGCTTCGAGCGCCCGCGCCAGCCGCGCCACCGCCGTGCGGGACGGCTCGACCGGCTCCCGTTCGGGCATGCGCACGCCGGCGACGGAGACACCCTCGGGCAGGTCGAGGGCCTGTACCTCCAGCGGCAGGTTGAGCAGGACGGTGCGGCGTTCGTGCCGGGCCCGGCGCAGGGCGGCGAGGGCCTGGTCGACCGCGTCGTGCGCGGTCGTCAGGCGCGCGCTGACGGCCCCGACGGCGTGCACCGCCAGCGCCTGGTCGATACGGAAGTTGGAGTGCTGCGCGGTCGCCTCGGCGGCGAGCACGAGCAGGGGTGTACGGCTCTTGGCCGCCTCGGTGATGCCGGTGAGGGCGTTGGTCAGACCGGGGCCCTGGTGGACGCTGAGCGCGGCCGGTGCCCCGCTCGTGCGGGCGTAGGCGTCCGCCATGGTCGCCGCACCGCCCTCGTGGCGGGCGGCGACGAACCGGGCGCCCGCGGCCACCATGGCGTTGGTGACATGGAAGTTGCCGGAGCCGACCACGCCGAAGACGTGGCCGATCCCGGACGCGGCCAGGGCCCGCCCGACGGCTTCGGCGACCTTCACGACCGCTCCACCAGGGCGAGGACGCGGGCGGGGGCGCCGGAGCCCGAGACGATGGGCAGCGGTCCCGCCACGACCAGGGCGCCGGTCGGCGGCAGGTCCCCCAGGTTCTGCAGCTGGGTGAGGCCGTACTTGCCGCTGCCGAGCAGGTACGAGTGGCAGGGGAAGGCCGGTTCGAAGGAGTGCGCCCGCCCCGCGTCGGTGCCGACCGTCTCCACGCCCAGCCCGACCACGGGCGCCTCCTCGGCGACCCAGCGGGCGCACTCCGGCGACAGGCCGGGGGTGTGCGGGCCGTTCTGGTCGGCGTTCAGGAACTCCTCCTGCGACCGGGAGCGGGCGTCCCAGCCGGTGCGCAGCAGCAGCCAGCCGCCTTCGGGCAGGGCCCCGTGGTCGGCCTCCCAGGCCTTGATGTGGTCGACCTCGACCAGGAAGTCGGGGTCCTTCGCGGCCGCCGCGGAGAAGTCCAGCACGGCCGCCGGCGCGATCAGCCTGTCCACCGGCACGGATGCCACGTCGCCGAGGTCCTTGCCGGTGACCCAGTGCACCGGCGCGTCGAAGTGGGTCCCGGTGTGCTCACCGCTGCGGAAGTTGTTCCAGTACCAGGCCGGCCCCCGGTCGTCGTACCGGCTGATCTCCTCCAGCTCGAAGGTCTGCGTCTGCCCGAACGGGGGCGGCAGCTGGATCACCGGCGTCGACGACGACAGCGGCGACGTCAGGTCGACGACTTCGATCGACCCTCCCCGCAACCCGGACAGCAGAGCGGTGAGCACGGACGGCTGGGACATGACGGCCTCCTGGGGCGGGGCTGAACTGTCAGCGCCTTTCTGTACAGCCTGTCAGCCGGTGGGCGCCCGCGCCGAGACCGCTGCCGGCGAAATCGGTCCAGCGACCGGGAATTGGCCTTGGTGCACGGGGCCACCTCGTCCTAGCGTCGAGACATGCGGATTCGGGTTGTCGACGCCTTCACCGATCGCCCCTTCGGGGGAAACCCCGCCGGCGTGCTCCTGCTCGACGAGTTCCCCGGCGACGAGCGGCTGCAGCGGATCGCCCTGGAGGTGAATCACGCCGAGACGGCGTTCGCGCACCGGCTGCCGGAGGGCGGCGAGGCGGACTGGGCGCTGCGGTGGTTCACGCCGGTGGCCGAGGTGCGGATGTGCGGTCACGCCACGCTGGCGACGGCGCACGTCCTGCGGAGCAGCGGCGCGCACGAGGGGCCGGTGCGGTTCGCCACCCGCAGCGGAGTGCTCGTGGCGACACCCCGGGACGACGGCTCGATCACGCTGGACTTCCCGACCGCGCCGCTCACCGAGGTCGGGGTCCCGGCCGGGGTCGCCGAGGCGCTGGGCGCCGAGCCGCGCCGCGCCGTCGACACCGGGCCCGACGTCGGCGACCTGGTCGTGGAGCTGGCCGACGAGAAGGCGGTCCGTGCGCTCGCCCCCGACCACCGGGCGCTCGGCGCCTTCTCCGCGCGCGGCATCATCGCCACCGCCCGCGCCGAGGACCCGTCCCGGGGCTACGACTTCGTCTCCCGCTGCTTCTTCCCGAACGTCGGCATCGACGAGGACCCGGTCACCGGCAGCGCCCACACGGCCCTCGCCCCGTTCTGGTCGCCGCGCCTGGGCAGCGCCGTCCTGACCGGCCTGCAGGCGTCGCTCCGCTCCGGACTGGTCCGTACCGAGCTGCGGGGCGAGCGCACGCTGCTGAGCGGCCGCGCGGTCACCACGATCGAGGGCGAGCTGCTGGTCTAGGGGGTGTCAGGCCGTCGGCAGCCAGCCCACCTTGCCGGCCAGCAGCGCGTACCCCACGAACGCCCCGATGTCGAGCAGGGAATGCGCCACCACCAGGGGGCCCACCCGCCCCCACCGGCGGTACAGGAACACGAACACCACGCCCATCACCATGTTGCCGAGGAACCCGCCGACGCCCTGGTAGAGGTGGTAGCTGCCGCGCAGTACGGAACTGGCCATCAGGGCGGACCCCGGCGTCCAGCCCAACTGCCCCAGCCGGCGCAGCAGATATCCCACCACGACGACCTCTTCGAGGATCGCGTTCTGCATCGCCGAGAGCACCAGCACCGGGTACTTCCACCACACGTCGGGCAGCGCCTCCGGCACCACCGTGAGGTTGAAGCCCAGCCCGCGCGCGGCCAGGTAGAAGGCGATTCCGGTGCTGCCGATGACCGCCGCGACGCCGGCACCGCGGCCGAGGTCCGGCCAGGGCCGGGTGCGGTCGAACCCGATCGTGCGCATGCTCCGGCCCTCGCGCATAAGCAGATGCGCGACGAGGGCGACGGGCACCAGCGCCGACGCGATCCCGAACAGCTGCCAGGCGAGATCGAGCCATGGACGCCCCGGGGCCGCGGACGCGTTGAGGGTCGCCGCCTGATCCTTGAGCCCTCCCGGTTTCGTGACCGACCCGACAAAACTGATCAGGGCGGACACACCGCTCGCACCGAGCGAAAGCCCCAGAACGAGCAGCGTCTCGTCGCGGAGAATCCGCCGCGAGGGCCGTTCCGGCGGCACGGAATCGGCCACCGGCTCCGCCTCTGCCTGCACACCTGCCTCCAGTTGGGTAATCCCGCCCCATGCCCGTCGTCGCGCCGCTAGTGTCTCGAAAGCACTGACGAAGGCCGTGCGCACCGGACTGTCGGGGGGACAGGGAGGGGCACCACCGTCATGGGACGTCACAGCTTGCCCGATCAGTATGGGGCGGGCCGCAGCGACCCCCGCGTACGTGCGCGCCGCCGTTCGGTGGCCGTCGCCACGGCGCTCGTCCTCACCGTGGCCGGCGGCACGGCGGCCGCCGCGAGAAGCGGGCTGCTGTCGTTCGGCCCCTCGTGCCGCGACGATCCGCTGCGCCTGACGCTCGCCGCCTCGCCGGACATCGCCCCGGCCCTCACGGACGCGGCACGGCAGGCCCGCTCCGACGAGATCACCTCCGACGGCCGCTGCCTCGCCGTCACCGTGACGGCACGCGACTCCTACAAGGTCGCGGACACGCTCGCCGCGGGCCGCGGGACCGGTGCGCAGCTGTGGGTGCCGGACTCGGACGTGTGGGTCGACCGGATCACCGCCAACAACAGCGCGGTCGAGGCCACCCCGGCGGGGACCGTCGCCTCGACGCCGATCGGTGTCGCCGTGGTGCCGCAGGCCGCGAAGTCGCTGGGCTGGCCGCGGAGGACGTACACCTGGACCGAGCTGGCCGACGCCGCGCTGCGGGGCGGCTCGGTCAGGCTGGGCGCGGCCGACCCCGCGCGCAGCGCCACCGGGCTGCTCGCCCTCACGCAGCTCGGCGCGGCGGCCGCCGGGACCAAGGACGGCGACGTCCGGGCCGTGGCCATGATGAAGGCGCTGTCGCAGCGCACCTCGGACACCGACGGCCAGGTCGTGGAGACGCTCCCCCGCGACGCCTCGGGCGCCGAGCTGGGCAATCCGAGGCGGAACCAGGCCGTGGTGCTGTCGGAGCAGGCGGCGTACGCCTACAACTCCTCGGCCGACGGCGGCACCGGCCTCGACATGTTCTACCCGAAGGACGGCTCGCCCCGGCTCGACTACCCGTACACGATGGTCGGCGAGCTCAGCACCGACCAGAGCCGGGCCGCGCTGCGGTTCATGAACTACCTGCGGCAGCCCGCGCAGCTCCGGCTCCTGCGCAAGCACGGCTTCCGCGCCGCCGAGGACGAGACGCCGGCGGCGGTGGTCGCCAAGGCCGGCGGCAGCAGCCCGCAGCCGTACGCGGACGACCCTCCGAAGCCGGCCCCGGTCGTCGCCCTCCAGGAGACCCTCGGCATGTGGACGATCACCGTGCAGAGCGCGCGGATCACCACGGTCGTGGACGCCTCCTCGTCCATGGCGGAACCGGTGCCGGGGACCGGCCAGTCACGCATGGACGTCACCCGGGGCTCGCTGCTGCAGGCCCTCGCCACGTTCACGCCCGAGGACGAGATCGGCCTGTGGGAGTTCTCCAGGAAGCTGGACGGCGACAAGGACTACCGTGTCCTCGTGCCGACCGAGCGGCTCGGCGACCACGAGGGCGACGGCACCCAGCGCGACCGGCTCTCGGCGGCGTTCGGCCGTCTCAAGCCGCTGCCGGACGGCGCCACCGGGCTCTACGACACCACGCTCGCGGCGTACCGGGCCGCGACCTCGTCCTACGCCGGCGGGAAGTTCAACGCGCTGGTCGTGCTGACCGACGGCGTCAACCAGGACCCGGGCAGCATCTCCCGCGCCGAGCTCGTCGGCAGGCTGCAGAAGCTCGCCGACCCCGAGCGGCCGGTGCCGCTCATCATGATCGCCGTGGGCCCGGACGCCGACCGGACGGAGGCTCAGGAGATCGCCGGGGCCACCGGCGGTTCGGGCCAGTCGGTGAGCAGCCCCTCGCAGATCCAGTCGGTGATCCTCAAGGCGATCGTGGCGGCGGGCTCGCAGGGCGACGGCTGACGCGGCCCTGCCCCGGGCCCGCCGTCCCTCACCCCGTCGGCACCGGCTCCGGCAGCCCCACCGGCCAGGTGTGCACCGGGTCCCCCACGTGCATCAGCTGGCTGTACCGGCGCGTCGTCGCGGCCAGCGCGGCATCGCGCGACAGCCCCGACTCCAGGGCCCGGTGGAAGGTCGCCGCCTGCCAGGAGGCGCCGTTGGCCCGGCGCCGGCAGCGCTCCTCGACGACCCCGAGGTACAGATCCCGGTCGGCGGGCTCGACGCCCCACGCGTCCAGGCCCGTCGCGGCGAGCGGCAGGAGTTCGTCGCGTACCAGGCTGACCGCGTCGACCTGGGCGAGGCCGCCGTACCGGCCGCGCCGCGGCCACTCCAGGCGGGCGTCGATCCCGTCCTTGCACGCGGCGTCGAAGTTGGCCGCCGCCGCCTCGAAGGGCAGCCGCGTCCACACGGGCCGGGACTCCTCGGCGAGGGCGCGCACGAGGCCGTAGTAGAAGGCGGCGTTGGCGATGACGTCGGTGATGGTGGGGCCGGCGGGCAGCACGCGGTTCTCCACCCGCAGGTGCGGGACGCCGTCGGCGATGCCGTAGACAGGGCGGTTCCAGCGGTACACCGTGCCGTTGTGCAGGACGAGTTCGTGGAGCTTCGGCACGCCTCCCGCGTCCAGGACCTCCAGCGGGTCCTCCTCGTCGCAGATCGGCAGCAGGGCCGGGAAGAAGCGCAGGTTCTCCGCGAAGAGGTCGTGGGCCGAGGAGATCCACCGTTCGCCGAACCAGGTGCGCGGGCGCACCCCCTGGGCCTGGAGTTCGGGCGGGCGGGTGTCGGTGGACTGCTGGAACAGCGGCGGCCTGGACTCGCGCCACAGTTCACGCCCGAACAGGAAGGGCGAGTTGGCGCCGACGGCGATCTGGGCGGCGGCGACGGCCTGCGCGGCGTTCCAGACGTCGGCGAAGCGGTCCGGCGTGACCTGGAGGTGCAGCTGCACCGAAGTGCACGCGGCTTCCGGCGCTATGGACTTCGAGGTGCAGGTGAGGCGTTCCACGCCGTCGATGTCGAGGACGAAGTCCTCGCCGCGCGCCGCGACGATCTGCTCGTTGAGAAGGGCGTAGCGGTCGACGGCGGAGAGATTGGACGAGATCAGATCGTCCCGGTCGAGGGTCGGCAGAATGCCGATCATCATGATTCCCGCGTCGACCTCTCCCGCTTTTCGGTCGGCATATGCCAGCGACGTCCTCAGTTCCTCCGCGAGCCGGTCGAATACCCTCCCGCCCAATCGATGGGGGGCTATGTTGACTTCCAGATTGAACATGGCGAGTTCTGTTTGGAAATCACGGCTCGCGATCCGTTCCAGGACCTGAGCATTGAGCATTTTCGGCATGCCGTCGCCGCCGGTCAGATTCAGCTCGATCTCCAACCCCATGAGGTTCTGCGGACGGTCGAACCGCTTCTGGGCCAGGAGCCGCTCCAGCCCCGTCAGGCACCTGCGGAGCTTGTCGCGGTAGAGCTGCCGATCGGACAGGTCGAACCGCCCTGCCACGACCTTCTCCCCCATCGAAGCGTCCCTCCTCGGATGCGCGGCCCAAGATCCCGGCCGCCGGTGTCGGGGTCACGTGCAATGATGCCCAGCCTCGGCGATCGATAACGTCCCCGCGCGCGCCCGGCGAGCGCTACCCTGAGGGACGTGACCGGGGGCACATTCGCCAGGCATGAACATGCCGTGGTTTCCGGGCCATCGCGAACTCGTGAAAAACGCCGACGAGAATTGGCCGACCCCTCTCAGGCTGTTGACCGAGGTCATCGCCGCACGGTCGGAACGGAATCGGGAGGATCCCCGCGAATCGCCGACCGCATACAGCCTTGCCGGGGGGACCGGAAACGACTAGCCGAAACATTGTGTGAACACCGGTCGTATAAACTCCGCGAACAAGACAGAGTGTCGGGCGCCAACGGTCATGGAACCTGCCGTCGAGTACGTGCGGCAGGCCTCACCCACGTTCTCCGTTCCCGGGCCCGGCCACCCGGCCCTCTGGCCCCGTGAGCAGACAGCGCCGTCCGCCCCCGCCCCGCCCCGCCCTCGCGCCACCGTGCCTGTCGAATGAGAGGCGACCCACCATGCCGCTGCATCTCCCCCCGGCTCCCGCGCCTGCCCTACGCACCGTTCTCACCGCGCTCGGTTCCCCCACCGCGGTACGCGAGGCCCGAACGCCCTCACTGCTCCACGCCCAGGCCCCGGCCACGCCCGAACTGCCGCTGCCCGTACACGTACTGGACCGGTTGACCCCCGCGGGCGCGACCGCCACCCGGCTGGCCGGGTGGCGCTTCCTGATCCGCTGCGGGGAACGCTCGGTGGCCGCGGCGGACACCATGCTGACGCCGGACGGCTGGGCGTTCTCGCGCTTCTTCGAGGGCCCCTACATCACCTCCACCGAGCGCGCCCTGCGCCAGGCGGAGTCGATGCCGCAGCCGTACCAGCCGCGCCTGCTCTCGGTGCCCGGCCTCTACATGCTCACGCTGTGGCTGCACGGGGACTGCACCGCGGACGGCGCCGCCGGCCGCCCCGCCGCCACGGACCTGCTCGTGCCGCTGGCGCCGGCCCCGCCCGGCATCGCGGCCCACCGCCCGCACCGCGTCGCCGAACTGCTCCCGGTGCTGACCCATCGGGTGACTCCCGCCCCGCTGCTGGGCTCGCCCGCCTGATCACGACCCGCACGGGCACCTGCCGTACCCCGCCCCGGAATGCCGGACGGCGGGGTACGCCGTTTCCCCCTCCGGCGGTGTGCTCGTACGAGCTTTCGCACGCTCGTACGAGCCGAAAAGGCTCTCTGACCAGGACGGACTAGCCCCATCCGGCCAGCGAGAACCACCCGAAGTGACAGTGCAGTTGGACTGAACCGTCCGCGCGGGTGATGCGTCCTGAACCTGTGAGAAGCCGTGCGGTCAAATCCCTGCGGAACGACGCCCGTGGGGCAACACTGGGACTGGACCGCATCATCGCCACGGGGGGCGGCCATGAACGGGGCATCAAGCCGCGGAACAGACAAGACAGCCATCTCACACATCACGACAGAGCGAAAGATCCCATCAATGTGCCAGCACCAGCCACCGTGTCCGACAGCCGACTCCGCCGACCGGGAATCCGCCCGACTCGTGGCGCACCACCCGGAGCAGGGCTGGAGCCTGCTGTGCAACGGCGTTCTGCTCTTCGAGGACACCGGTGAGCTCCTGCCGGACGGCCAGATCATCGCCCCGCACCGCCCGCCGGGCGCCAGCCAGGTGATGACGGCCGCCTGAGTGCGGACGGGCGGTGCGCCTCGCCGCCCGGAGATCCGAGGGGCCGGTCGCGGAGACATGCTGCGAGCCGGCCCCGACGCGTGTCCGGCGTCGATCACTCCGTGTAGTCCCCCGTGCCCGTCGCGGTCATCGCCGCCCCTCGCGCGTGCTCACCCTTCCGACCGCGGGTCCCGGACGCCCCTTCGGATCACGGAGACCGCCCGGCGGGCGGGGGTGCCGCCGCCGGCCGTGTCCCGGGTGGCCGACGTCCGTCGCGACGTCCCACCGACCGCCCGTGCCGGGATCGAGGACCCGCCGCCCCGGCACGGCCACCGTCGGCGGGCCGCCGCTCAGGCCCCCGCGAGGCCCTGCTCGACCTGGCCTCCGACGGCCTCGGCAGCCCTCGTCACCGCCCGCCGGCTGCGACGGCCCGACGGGGTCCGCCGACCGGCCCCTCCGCTCACCACCCCGCGCCGGCCGCTCGCGGACCCGGGCGAGCCGGCCGCGCGGTCGCTCGGGCACCCCCGGCACCCTGACCGGAGGTGCCCGGACCCCGGCGGTGCTCCCCACTGCACCCCCGGGGCGTTCCGGAAATCCGCGGCGTGCTCCGCTACACGCCTGCGAGTGCCTGGCGGATCGCGAAGTACGCGGGCTTCGGCATGAGCTGCTCGTCCCATGGCAGGGCCGCGCCCTCCCCGGGGAAGAACCCCGGGATCCACGAGTACTTGTCGGTGTAGTCCCACACCGTGATGCCCACGCACCGCCGTACCGCGAGACACGCCTTGGTCAGGTCCCCGTACCACTGGGCCTGCGTGGCCAGCTTCGCCTCGTCCGCGGGCAGGAGCATGCGCACGTCGACCTCGGTGAGCGCGGTGTCGAAGCCGAGGTTCGAGAAGCGGCGGAGGTTGTCCTGCAGGGTGGCGGGATAGCCGTACTGCAGGGCGAGATGGGCCTGCAGGCCGATGCCGTCGAGCGGGACGTGCGCAGCCTTGAGGTCCCGGGCCAGCCGGTAGTAGGCGTCGGACTTCGGGCCGACGGCTTCGATGTTGTAGTCGTTGAGGTACAGCTTGGCGTGCGGGTCGGCCTGGTGGGCCCAGCGCAGGGCGTCGGCGATGTAGCCGGGGCCGAGCGTCTTGTACCAGAGGGTCTCGCGGTAGGTGCCGTCCTCGTTGAAGGCCTCGTTGACGACGTCCCACGAGTAGACCTTGCCGCGGTAGTGCCGTACCTCGGTCCGGATGTGGTTCTTCAGGACCGCCCGCAGCTCGTGGGCGGTCCACTCGCGGCTCGTGAGCCAGTCCGGCAGCTGGCTGTGCCAGACGAGGGTGTGGGCGCGCACCCGCTGATGGTTGCTGCGGGCGAGGTGCACGATCTCGTCGCCGTTGCTCCAGTCGAAGACGCCCTGCCGGGGCTCGGTGGCGTACCACTTCATGCCGTTGCCGGGCGTGATCATGTCGAACTCGCGGCCGAGCAGCGCGGTGTAGGCGGTGTCGGTGAGTTCGGGATTGTCGGTGGCGCTGCCGAAGTAGCGTCCGTGGCGCTGGGCCAGCTCCGCGAGCGTCGGCTCCTTCGGGCTCGCCTGGACGGCGGGAGCGCTCGCGAGGCCGGCCGCCACCACGGTGGCGGCGAGCACGCCGGCGAGTCTGAGACGGGTGGTCGTGCGCATGGTGCGACTCCTCACGGTAAGGGGTGCGGCGTCGTACGGCCGCCGGCGGACGTCATCCCTTGGTCGCGCCGGCGGTGAGGCCGCCGACGAGCTGGCGCTCGGCGACCGAGTAGAAGGCGAGGGCGGGGACCATCGCGAGCACGAGATAGGCGAAGACCCGGGCGTAGTCCGCCGAGTACTGGCCCTGGAACTGCTGCACGCCGATCGGGAGCGTCCACCACTTGGCATCGGTGAACACCAGCAGCGGCAGGAAGAAGTTGTTCCAGCTGGTGACCACCGCCAGCACGGAGACCGTGCCGAGCGCGGGCCGCGCCATGGGCAGCAGCACCCGCCAGAAGAACCCGAACGCGGTGCAGCCGTCGAGCGTGGCCGCCTCCTCCAGCTCGCCGGGGATCTGCCGGAAGAACCCGCGCAGGATGATGATGGTCATCGGCAGCCCGAAGGCGGCCTGCGGAAGGATCACGCCCAGCGGGTTGTCCAGCAGCCCCAGGGAGCGCAGCAGCAGGAACAGCGGCAGGGCGGCCACCGCGAAGGGGAACATCAGGCCCATCGTGAAGAAGGTGAACAGCATCTCCCGCCCGCGGAAGGCGAAGCGCGCGAAGGAGAAGGCCGCGAGCGCGGAGACGGCGACCACGAGCACGGTCGTCGCCACGGCGACCAGCGTGCTGTTGCCCAGCAGCCGCCAGAAGTCGCCGGAGCCGAGGATGCCGGTGTAGTTGCCGCTGAGCCAGTGCTCCGGCAGCCCGAAGGGGTTGCGGGAGAGCTCGTCGGTCGACTTGAAGCCGGACAGCGTGGCGTACAGCAGGGGTACGAGCATCACCGCGCCGACGGCGACGAGGACGAGGTGCAGCGGCAGGGACCGTACGGCAGTGGGTTTCCTGGTCACTTGGCGTTCCCCCGCATCGTCGTGGTGGCCCCTTCGAGATCGCGGCGGAGCACGAACCGCTGGTAGGCGAGGGCGAAGACGAGGCAGATGCCGAACATGACCACGCTGATCGCGCTGGCGTAGCCGACCTGGTAGCGCTTGAAGCCGAACTGGAACATGGTCACGGCCATCGTCTCCGAGTGGTGGTCGGGCCCGCCCTGGGTGATCACCCACACCAGGTCGAAGAGCTGGATCGACCCGATCACCGAGAGGAAGACGCTGATGCGCAGGGTGGGCGCGAGCAGCGGCAGGGTGACGTTGCGGAAGCGCTGCCAGGGGCCCGCTCCGTCGATCAGCGCGGCCTCGTTCAACTCGGCCGGGACGGACTGGAGTCCGGCCAGGTAGAGCATCATGTGGAAGCCGAAGTACTTCCAGGTCATGACGAGGAAGAGGGTCGCCATGACCCAGGAGGGGTCGGCGAACCACTCGCCGCCGAGCCCGTCCAGGCCGACGGCGCCGAGGAGGTGGTCGGCCAGCCCGTCGCCCGGGGCGAAGACCATGCTGAACAGCACACCGGTGATGGCCTCGGACAGGACGTACGGGGCGAAGAACAGCATGCGGTAGACGGCCCGGCCGCGCAGCCGCTGGTTGAGGGCGACGGCCATGGCGAGCGCGAACGGCAGCTGCAGGGCCAGCGAGAGCAGCACCAGCAGCAGGCAGCGCCACAGGTCGCCGAGGAAGACGTCGTCCTGGAAGAGGCGGGTGAAGTTGTCGCCGCCGATGTAGTCGGAGGGCATGCCGAAGCCGCCCCAGCGGAAGAAGGCCGCGTACAGCGCGAACAGCATCGGCAGCAGCACCAGCCCGATGAACAGCACCAGCGCGGGCACCTGGAAGCCCACCGCGGTCAGCCAGTTCACAAGGCGCCGGCGCGCCCGTCCCCGGGCCGACGTGGCGGCCGGGGACGGGACGGCGACGTCGGGACCCGTCCGCTTGTCCGGAAGGTAGGTCGAGGTCATCGCCGTTGACTACGCTTCCTTCGCGGTCTTCGTGATCGACTGCGTGACCTGCTCGGGCGACTTGGACCCGGCGATGAGCGCGGCGACGCTGTCGTTGACCTCCTGGCCGACCGCGGGGTCGTAGGCCTGGTCGAGGTAGAGCTGGAAACCGGTGGCGCCCTTCAGCTGGGCCTGCACGGCCTTGGTGTTGGGGTCGGACAGCGCCTTCTCGGCGCCGGGGACCACCGGGAGGGTGTTGGTCTTCTTGACCAGCTCCAGATCCGTGGCCTCGGAGGCGAAGAACTTCAGGAAGTCGACGGCCGCCTGCGGGGCGCCCTTGCGCAGGGCGTGCCCGCCGCCACCGCCGAACACCTCGGTGATGGCGCCCTGGCCGCCCTCGACCGCCGGGAAGGGGAAGAAGCCGAGGTCGGAGCCGAGGCCCTTGCCCGAGTCGGCCTCGACGACCGGCGCCCACTGGCCCATGAGCTCCATGGCCGCCTTGCCGTTGCCCACGGTGGCGGCCTGCCCGGTGGGCGTCGAGTACGCGGCCCCGAGGAACCCCTTCTGGAACGGCTGGAGTTTGACGAGGTCTTCCAGGTGCTGTCCGGCCTGGACCAGACCCGGGGCGGTGAAGTCCTTGTTGTCGTTGGCCTTGGCGAGTTCCTCGATGCCGGCCGTGCGCATGGCGAGGTAGGCCCAGTAGTACATGCCCGGCCACTTCTCCTTGCCGGCCAGGGCGATGGGCGTGATGTTCTTCGCCTTCAGCTTCTTCACGGCGTCGAGGTAGCCGCTCCAGGTGGTGGGCGGCTCGCTGATGCCTGCCTGCTTGAAGAGGGCCTTGTTGTACCAGAAGCCGATCATGCCGATGTCGAACGGGATGCCGTACGTCTTGTCGTCGATGAGGTACGGCTGCTTCGCGACCGACAGCATGCCGTCGACCCACGGCTTGGTCCGGTCGGTCAGGTCCTCGACGAGCCCCGCGTCCACCTGCTGCTTGAGCACACCCCCGCCCCAGGTGTGGAAGATGTCCGGCAGTTTCCCGGAGGCGGTCAGCGCCGTCATCTTCGACTTGTAGGCGTCGTTCTCGAGCTGGGTGATCTTCAGCTTCACCTTGGGGTTCTGCGCCTCGAACTTCTTGGCGAGGGCGGCCCAGACGGTCTTCGTGGGTTCGGTGGTGGAGATGTTCCACCACTCGATCGTGGTCGTCCCGTCCGACGACCCTCCGTCCGAGTCGCCGCCGCAGCCGCTCAGTGCCGTCATGCCCAGGCCGGCCGCGGCGGAGGCCGCCAGAAAGCCGCGGCGGGACAGTGCCCGGTCGCCCATCATGCGCTCCTAGGGGTAGGGACGGCGCGTCCACGACCGCCCCGGTGAGACCGAAAGTTTCGGAGAAGATCCAGAAAGATGCGTTGTTGCCGCACCCTAGAGACAGCTCCTAAACGGTGGCAACCCCCTGTGCACGGTGAATCTGGCGCGGGCCGGACAGCGGTTCACCCCGACCCGACAGAAGCCGAGTCGGGGTGAGCACCTCCGAGGACGGTTCACCGGGACCGGTCTTCGTAATGTTCGCCGAACGATTCGAATGTTTCGGCGCCGTCTGCAATGTCCGGGCTCGATGTGTACGTCACAGCCGCGGGTACTCTCCCGGGGACGCGCACCGCACCGGGAACCCGGCCCGGCCCGCGTGCCCGGCAGCCTCTCCGGGCCGAACGCCCTTCCGCCCGGCGCCGGGTCCCGGTGCGGCCATCAGCCCTTGGCCAGCAGTGCCTGGAGCGCGATGTCGAGTTCCAGGACGTTGACCCGGGGATCGCCGACGAAGCCGAGGGTGCGGCCCTCGGTGTGGTCCTCGACGAGCCGCTCCACCCGGGCGACGGGCAGGCCGTTGCGCTCGGCGACCCGGTGCACCTGGATCTCGGCGTACCGGGGGGAGATGTCCGGGTCGAGCCCGGAGCCCGAGGACGTGACCGCGTCGGCCGGGACCTGGGACGGACTGACCGCGTAGCCCGGCACCGAGTTGTCCTCGGCCACCTTCGCCCGGGCCTTCCGCACCGCCGTGACGAGGTCGGGGCTGTCGGCCGCGAGGTTCGTGGCACCGGAGAGGATCAGCCTGTACCGGGTGTTGAGCGAGTTCTCACCGAGACCGTCCGCCGGACGCGGCTGGAAGTACCGCAGGCTGTAGCCCTGCTGGCCGATCAGCGAGGAGCCCGCGACCTTGCCGGCCGCCTTGATCTCGGAGCCGTTCGCCCTGCCGCTGAACAGCCCCTGGGCGACACCGGTGATCACCAGCGGGTAGACGACACCCGTCACCAGCGTCAGCACCAGCAGGGCCCGCAGGCCCGCCCCGAGCAACCGGGCGGTGTTCGTCACGGAGTTGTTCATGCCGGTCAGCACGCCTTTCACGGACTACAGCCCGGGAACGAGGGAGAGGAGCAGGTCGATGAGTTTGATGCCGACGAACGGGGCGATCAGGCCGCCGATGCCGTAGATCGTCAGGTTGCGGCGCAACATCCTGTCGGCGCTCACCGGCCGGTACCGCACACCGCGCAGGGCGAGCGGCACCAGGGCGATGATGACCAGCGCGTTGAAGACGACCGCGGACAGGATCGCGGAGTCCGGCGAGGACAGGTCCATGATGTCGAGCTTGTCCAGGCCCGGGTGGACGGCCGCGAACAGCGCCGGGATGATCGCGAAGTACTTCGCGACGTCGTTGGCGATCGAGAACGTCGTCAACGCGCCCCGGGTGATGAGGAGTTGCTTGCCGATCTCGACGATCTCGATGAGCTTGGTCGGATCGGAGTCGAGGTCGACCATGTTGCCGGCCTCCTTGGCGGCCGACGTACCGGTGTTCATCGCCACGCCGACGTCCGCCTGGGCCAGCGCGGGCGCGTCGTTGGTGCCGTCACCGGTCATCGCGACGAGCCTGCCGCCCGCCTGCTCCCGCCTGATGAGCGCCATCTTGTCCTCGGGCGTGGCCTCCGCGAGGAAGTCGTCGACGCCCGCCTCCTCGGCGATCGCCCCGGCCGTCAGCGGGTTGTCGCCCGTGATCATGACGGTCCTGATGCCCATGCGGCGCAGCGCGTCGAACCGCTCGCGCATGCCCTGCTTGACGATGTCCTTGAGGTGGATCACGCCCAGCACCCGGGCGCCCCGCCGGTCCTCGATCGCCACCAGCAGCGGGGTACCGCCCGCCTGCGAGATCGTGTCGGTGAGCTCCTGTGCGTCCTGAGCGACCGTGCCGCCCCGCTCCTTGACCCAGGCCATGACCGAGCCAGCCGCGCCCTTGCGGATCCTGCGCCCGTCGACGTCCACGCCCGACATCCGGGTCCGGGCGGTGAAGGCGATCCACTCCGCGTGCGCCAACTCGCCCGGGTGGCGCTCGCGCAGTCCGTACCTCTCCTTCGCCAGGACGACGACGGAACGGCCCTCCGGTGTCTCGTCGGCCAGCGACGACACCTGGGCGGCGTCGGCGACCTCGGCCTCGGTGGTGCCGCTCACCGGCACGAACTCGGCGGCCCGGCGGTTGCCGAGGGTGATGGTGCCGGTCTTGTCGAGCAGCAGGGTGGACACGTCACCGGCGGCCTCGACCGCCCGGCCGGACATGGCCAGGACGTTGCGCTGCACCAGCCGGTCCATGCCGGCGATGCCGATCGCGGACAGCAGGGCGCCGATCGTGGTCGGGATGAGACAGACCAGCAGCGCGACCAGCACGACCATGCCGAGTTTCGACCCGGCATAATCCGCGAACGGCGGCAGCGTCGCCACCGCCAGCAGGAAGACGATGGTCAGCGACGCGAGCAGGATGTTCAGGGCGATCTCGTTCGGCGTCTTCTGCCGGGCGGCGCCCTCGACGAGGCTGATCATCCGGTCGACGAAGGTCTCGCCCGGCCTCGTCGTGATCTTGACGACGATGCGGTCGGACAGCACCCTCGTGCCACCGGTGACGGCACTCCGGTCACCGCCGGACTCGCGGATGACCGGGGCCGACTCACCCGTGACGGCCGACTCGTCGACCGAGGCGACGCCCTCGACGACGTCACCGTCGCCGGGAACGACGTCGCCGGTCTCGCAGACGACGAGGTCGCCGATCCTCAGCTCGGTGCCCGCGACCAGCGTCCCGTCCGTCTTGCGTGCCACGGCGTCGGTCCTGGCCCTGCGCAGCGTGTCGGCCTGCGCCTTGCCGCGCCCCTCCGCGACCGCCTCCGCCAGGTTGGCGAAGATCACGGTCAGCCACAGCCAGGCACTGATCGCCCAGCCGAACCAGTCGCCCGGGTCCTTGAACGAGAAGACGGTGGTGAGCACGGAACCGACCCACACCACGAACATCACGGGTGACCTGAACTGCACCCGCGGGTCGAGCTTGCGGAGGGCTTGCGGCAGCGACCTGAGCAGTTGCTCGGGGGCGAAGAGACCCGCGCCGACACGGCCCTGGGACGACGGGTGCCCGGTGGGTACCTCGCCGTGCGGCGCCCGGGTCGGAGTGGCTGTGGACATGGAGTCCTCCGGGTCCTGTGTACGAGTGGTGCGGATGGTGGCCCGGGTGGTCGTCACGCCAGCCCCTCGGCCAGCGGGCCCAGCGCGAGCGCCGGGAAGTAGGTCAGGCCGGCGATGACCAGGGTCGCGCCGACCAGCAGGCCGGTGAACATCGGTTTCCCGGTGCGCAGCGTGCCCGCGGTCACCGGCACCGGGTTCTGCGCGGCGAGCGACCCGGCCAGCGCGAGGACGCACACCATCGGCAGGAAGCGGCCCAGCAGCATCGCCAGCCCCGTCATGGTGTTGAACCAGTCGGTGTTCGCGTGCAGCCCGGCGAAGGCGGAGCCGTTGTTGTTGGCGGCGGAGGTGAAGGCGTAGAGCACCTCGCTGAAGCCGTGCGCGCCTCGGTTGAGCATCGAGTGGGGCGGGGTCGGCAGCGCCGTCGAGAGGGCCGTGAGGACCAGGACGAGCGCGGGCGTGATCAGGATGTGGAACGCGGTCAGCCTGATCTCGCGGGAGCCGATCTTCTTGCCCAGGTACTCGGGCGTACGGCCGACCATCAGACCCGCGATGAACACCGCGACGACCGCGATGATCAGCATGCCGTAGAGGCCGGAGCCGACACCGCCGGGTGCGATCTCGCCCAGCATCATCGACAGCATGGCGATGCCGCCGCCGAGGCCGGTGAAGGAGGAGTGGAACGAGTCGACGGCACCGGTCGAGGTCAGCGTCGTCGAGACCGCGAAGATCGACGAGGAGCCGACGCCGAAACGGACCTCCTTGCCCTCCATCGAGGCGCCCGCGATCTGCAGGGCGCCCTCGTGGTGGGCGAACTCGGTCCACATCATCAGGGCGACGAAGCCGAGCCAGATCGCGCCCATGGCCGCGAGGATCGCGTAGCCCTGCCGCACCGAGCCGACCAGCACGCCGAAGGTACGGGTCAGGGCGAACGGGATGGCCAGGATCAGGAAGATCTCGAACAGGTTCGTGAACGGCGTCGGATTCTCGAAGGGATGGGCGGAGTTGGCGTTGAAGTAGCCGCCGCCGTTGGTGCCCAGCTCCTTGATGGCCTCCTGCGAGGCGACCGCGCCGCCGTTCCACTGCTGCGAGCCGCCGGTGAACTGACCGACCTCGTGGATGCCGGAGAAGTTCTGGAGGACACCGCACGCGGCGAGGACGACCGCGGCCACGGCGGCGGCCGGCACCAGGACGCGGACGGTTCCGCGTACCAGGTCGGCCCAGAAGTTGCCCAGTTCGCCGGTGCGCGAGCGCGCGAAACCGCGCACCAGCGCCACCGCGACGGCGATGCCGACCGCGGCCGAGACGAAGTTCTGCACGGCCAGACCGGCGGTCTGCACGACGTGGCCCATGGTCTGCTCGCCGTAGTACGACTGCCAGTTGGTGTTCGTCACGAACGAGACGGCCGTGTTGAACGCCTGTGCGGGGCCGACCGAGGAGAAGCCGAGCGAGCCGGGCAGGATGCCCTGGAGCCGCTGCAGCAGGTAGAGGAGGAGCACACCGGCGGCGGAGAAGGAGAGCACCCCGCGCAGATACGCCGGCCAGCGCATCTCGGTGTCCGGGTCGACACCGATGCCCCGGTAGATCCACTTCTCGACGCGCAGGTGCCGGCCGGAGGAGTAGACCCTCGCCATGTAGGTGCCGAGAGGGATGTGGACGAGCGCCAGTGCGCCCGTGAGCGCCAGGAGCTGGAGGAGGGCGGCAGGTACGGGACCCATGTCCGGCTCAGAACCTCTCCGGGAAGATCAGGGCGAGGACGAGGCGGGCCAGCAGGGCGACGGCCACGACGAGGCCGACGATGTTCTCGGCGGTCACAGCTTGGCCACCCCCTTGGCGACGAGGGCCACCACAACGAAGCACGCGATCGTGGTGACGACGAAGGCCAGATCGGCCATCCTGAACTCCTGACGTGAGGTTCGGTCGGACGGGGACGGTTCGAGGAAACAGCCCCCGTGGCCGGGATCGAGCGCCGTTGACGGGTCCCATACGGCGCAGCACGCCCCTTTGACGGACCCCTGACGACGCCCGTTCGCCGCGGGTCCTCACATCTGGTCCGGCAGGGCACGCACGGCCACTCCCCGGCACGCGGCCCCCGCCGTCCCGACCGCTGCCCCGGGGTCCCGGCCCACCGGCGTCACCGATCGCGGCGAAACGGCCGCCCGAGGCCGTGGTCGAGGTGTGTCCCGGGCCTTGCGCAACGTGGCTGCCGACCTTGCGCAACGTGGCTGCCGGACCTTGCTCAAAGTGGTTGCCGGACCTTGCTCGAGGTGGCTGCCGGATCTCGCTCAAGGTGGCTGCCGGGCCTTTCCCGACCAGGTCGTGGGACGATCACGCGGCCCGGTCCCCCGAACGCCGGTCCTACCGTCCCCGGCCCCGCCGCTGTTGCCGTACGACCACCCGGCCGAGGCTGAGGCGCCCGTCGACCACCACCCGCAGCACCACGGGCACCTCCCGGCCCCGGCGCGGACGGGCCTTGATCTTGGCGTGGTGCGTCACCAGTGGATCGGTGTCCACCACGCCACCCGGCGGTGTCAGCAGCCGCAGCGCTCCCCCGCGCATGTCGAGGGCGATGTGAAGGGTGTCGTGGGTGATGACCGCGCCGGTGAAGTCGAGGGTCACATCGCCCCACTCGGAGTCGATCTCCAGCCGGCGCGGCACCGTCCATCCTTCGGCACGCCGGGCCGAACTGCCCTTCTGCTCGATGCGGACGACGTCCTTCACCTCGGGCACGGCACCGGCGGTCCCGGCCGGCGGGTCCGTCGTCAGCGCCGCCGGCTCGCCCGTGGTGCGGGCGGTGAGCGCGGCCTCCACCCGCTCGTCGAGCTCCCCCGCGGTCAGCCGGCCGTCCCCGGCGGCGACACGGAGGACGTCGACGACCCGGTCCCGGTCCTCGTGCGAGGCCCTCGGGTCGGGCGACTTCCCGCCACCGCGCGACACCTCACCGGACAGGGCCACCACCCCGCATCCCCGTCACCGCACCAACGCCATGTCGCGTTGTACCCGACGCCCAACCCCACGTCCACCAGGGCCCTTGCCGGCCCTATCGTGACGGCATGCAGAGCTACACGATCGGCCAGGCAGCACGACTGCTCGGCGTGAGTCCGGACACCGCACGCCGCTGGGCGGACGCCGGCCGGGTGGCGACCCATCGCGACGAGGGCGGACGACGGCTCATCGAGGGCCGGGACCTCGCCGCGTTCTCCGTCGAACTCGCCAAGGCGGACGGGGCCGAGGAGGAGACCTCCTACACCTCCGTGCGCAACGCCTTCCCCGGCATCGTCACCGCCATCAAGCTCGGCGACGTCGCGGCCCAGGTGGAGATCCAGGCCGGCCCGCACCGCCTGGTCTCCCTGCTGACCCGCGAAGCCGTCGAGGAGCTCAGCCTGGAGGTCGGCATGGAAGCCACGGCCCGGGTGAAGTCGACAAACGTACACATCGACACGACGTGACGTCCCCCGGGCGGCACCTCGCACACCACCCGACCACGCCGACCACGCCGGCCGCACCGGACACACCGGACACACCGGACACACCCGCCGCACCTGCCCCGCACCACCGCACCGCCGCACCCGTACGAACGCACATGCGAGCCTCTTTTCCCTCCAGCCCAGCTCATGCGATGTGACAGGAGACTTACACCTCGCATGTGCGCCAGTATGATCGACGCATCGGAAGAGTCCGGCGGCGGCCGTCGGCCTCTTCCCCCGTAGTCGTCGGAGGAGTGGACCCGTGATGACCCGTCCCATGCGCCGGACCCGCCGGACCCTGCAGGTGGCCGGTGCAGGAGCCGCCGCACTGCTGGCCCTGACCGCCTGCTCCTCGTCCGACTCGGACTCCGGCTCGGCGAAGTCCGGCTCCTCCACCTCGTCGTCCTCCCCGAAGCTCTCGGGCGAGGTGACCGTGTTCGCCGCGGCCTCCCTCCAGGAGAGCTTCACGGCCCTCGGCAAGGAGTTCGAGAAGCAGCATCCCGGCACCACGGTGAACTTCAGCTTCGGCGGCAGCGACAGCCTCGCCGCGGGCATCACCGGCGGCGCCCCGGCCGACGTCTTCGCCTCCGCGAGCCCGAAGACGATGAAGATCGTGACGGACCGGAAGGACAACGCCACCGCCCCGGCCACCTTCGCCCGCAACCAGCTGGAGATCGCCACCCTGCCGGGCAACCCCGACAAGGTCGCCTCCCTCAAGGACCTCACCGGGTCCGGCCTCAAGGTCGTCCTCTGCGACAAGACCGTGCCCTGCGGCGCCGCCGCCCAGAAGGCCCTGGCCGCCGGCAAGCTGAAGCTGACCCCCGTCTCCTACGAGCAGGACGTCAAGTCGGCGCTGAACAAGGTGGTGCTGAAGGAGGCCGACGCCGCCGTCGTCTACAAGACGGACGTGAAGGCCGCCGGCAGCAAGGTGGAGGGCGTGGACTTCCCCGAGTCGGCCGCCGCCGTCAACGACTACCCGATGACCCTGCTGAAGAACGCCAAGAACCCGGAGGCCGCCAAGGCGTTCATGGCGCTCGTGCTGTCCGCCGAGGGCCAGAAGGTGCTGACCGAGACCGGATTCCGCACGCCGTGACCCCGCCCGAGAAGTCCGACGCCGCGGCCGACACCCTGGAGGGCGGCCCGCGGCGCGGACGTGCGGGAACGGCCCGGCGCGGGGTCCCGCTGCCGCTGCTGCTGCCCGCGCTGATCGGCCTCGCGTTCCTGCTCCTGCCGCTCCTGTCGCTTCTCGTGCGGGCGCCGTGGAGCACGCTGCCCCAGCAGCTGACCAGCACCGAGGTGTGGCAGGCGCTCAAGCTGTCGCTGGTGTGCGCCACCTCGGCGACCGCGGTGAGCCTCGTCCTCGGCGTGCCGCTGGCCTGGCTGCTGGCCCGCACCGAATTCCCGGGCCGCGGCTTCGTCCGCGCCCTGGTGACCCTGCCGCTCGTGCTGCCGCCCGTGGTCGGCGGTGTGGCCCTGCTGTTCGCGCTCGGCCGCAACGGCGTGATCGGCCAGTGGCTGGACGCCTGGTTCGGCATCACGCTCCCCTTCACCACCACGGGTGTCGTCATCGCCGAGAGCTTCGTCGCGATGCCCTTCCTCGTCATCAGCGTCGAGGGCACGCTGCGCGCCGCCGACCAGCGTTACGAGGAGGCGGCCACCACCCTGGGCGCCTCCCGCTTCACCGCCTTCCGCCGGGTCACCCTGCCGCTGATCGCGCCGGGTGTCGCGGCGGGCGCCGTCCTCGCCTGGGCGCGCGCCCTGGGCGAGTTCGGTGCGACGATCACCTTCGCGGGCAACTTCCCCGGCAGGACCCAGACCATGCCCCTGGCGGTCTACCTCGCCCTGCAGAACGACCCGGAGGCCGCCATCGCCCTCAGCCTCGTCCTTCTGGCGGTGTCGATCGCGGTCCTGGCGGGCCTGAGGGACCGTTGGATGACGGCGTCATGACGCACACGCACCGCGCGGCCGCCGACGACGCCCAGCCCCACGAGGAGCCGTCCGCCACCCCGCGCCCGCACGCCTCCGACGGCCTCGACGCCCGTCTGGTCGTCGACCGCCAGACCTTCCGCCTGGACGTCACCCTCACCGCGGCCCCCGGCGACGTCGTCGCCCTGCTGGGCCCCAACGGCGCGGGAAAGACCACGGCGCTGCGAGCACTCGCCGGCCTGGCCCCCCTCACACACGGCCACCTGCGCCTGGACGGCGCGGAGCTGCAGCGCACGCCCCCCGAGAACCGCCCCGTAGGCGTCGTCTTCCAGGACTACCTCCTCTTCCCCCACCTCACCGCCCTCGACAACGTCGCCTTCGGCCCGCGCTGCCAGGGCGCGACGAAGGCGGAGTCCCGCGCCCGGGCGGCCGAGTGGCTGGACCGCATGGGCCTCACGGCACACGCCGGCGCCAAACCCCGCCGCCTCTCCGGCGGCCAGGCGCAACGCGTGGCCCTGGCCCGCGCCCTCGCCACCCGCCCCCGGCTGCTGCTGCTCGACGAGCCCCTCGCCGCCCTGGACGCCCGTACCCGTCTCGACGTACGCGCCCAGCTCCGGCGCCATCTGGCCGAGTTCGAGGCGGTGGCGGTCCTGGTCACGCACGACCCGCTGGACGCGATGGTGCTGGCGGACCGCCTGGTGGTGGTCGAGCACGGCCGCGTCGTCCAGGAGGGCACGCCGTCCGACATCGCCCGTCACCCCCGCACCGACTACATCGCCCAGCTGGTCGGCCTCAATCTCTACCGGGGGCGGGCCACCGGCCACACCGTCCGCCTCGACGCCGGCCCGTCCATCACCACCAGCGAGGACCTGTCCGGGGAGGTCTTCGTCGCGTTCCCGCCGAGCGCCGTCACCCTGTTCCGGGAGCCGCCCACCGGGTCCAGCGCACGCAACCACTGGCGGTGCGAGGTGGCCGGCCTGGAGACCCACGGCGACCAGATCCGCGCCGACCTCACCGGCGACCTCCCCCTCGCCGCCGACCTCACCACGGTCGCCGCGGCCGAACTCGACCTGCACCAGGGCGCACCGGTCTGGGCGACGGTCAAGGCGACGCAGACGCACGCCTACCCGGCCTGACCGCCCCCGCGCACTACGGTGAGGAGCCATGACCCTGAGCATCCGCAACCAGCTCCCCGGCACGGTCACCGCCATCACCCCGGGCGAGGCCATGGCCACCGTGAAGGTCCGTCTCGACGGCGGTCAGGTGATCACGGCGGCGATCACCCGGGAAGCCGTGGCCGACCTCGGCCTGACCGAGGGCTCCGCCGTGCGCACCCTGGTGAAGTCCACCGAGATCGCCCTGTCCACCTCCCCGGTCGGGGGCCTCTCGATCCGCAACCAGCTGCCCGGTACGGTCACCGCCGTCACCTCCGGTCCGGCCATGACCTCGGTGAAGGTCTCCGTCGAGGGAGGCGGGCTGACCGCCGCCATCACCACGGACGCCGCCACCGACATCGGCCTCCGGACCGGTGCCGCGGTCGTCGCCGTGATCAAGTCCACCGAGGTGTCGCTCGCGACCGCGTGACCCGCGCGGCACCCGGCACGACGCGGAAGGGCCCCGCGGCTGCGGGGCCCTTCTCGTACGTGGCTGCGGGTCTCAGTCCTCGTAGGCGTCCATCGGAGGGCAGGAGCAGACCAGGTTGCGGTCGCCGAACGCCTGGTCGATCCGGCGCACCGGCGGCCAGTACTTGTCGGCGGCGGAGACTCCGGCCGGGAAGACGGCCTCCTCGCGGGTGTACGAGTGCTCCCACTCCGCACCGAGCGCGGCGGCCGTGTGCGGGGCGTTGCGCAGCGGGTTGTCGTCGGCCGGCCACTCGCCCGACCCGACCTTCTCGATCTCCGCGCGGATGGCGATCATCGCCTCGCAGAAACGGTCCAGCTCGGTCAGGTCCTCGGACTCGGTCGGCTCGATCATCAGCGTGCCGGCCACCGGGAACGACATCGTCGGCGCGTGGAAGCCGTAGTCGATCAGCCGCTTGGCGACGTCGTCGACGCTCACGCCGGTCGCCTTGGTCAGCGGCCGCAGGTCGATGATGCACTCGTGTGCGACCAGCCCGCCGGGGCCGGTGTAGAGCACGGGGAAGTGCGGCTCGAGCCGCTTGGCGACGTAGTTGGCCGACAGCACGGCGACCTGCGTGGCCCGCTTCAGGCCCTCGCCGCCCATGAGCCGGACGTACGCCCACGAGATCGGCAGGATGCCGGCGCTGCCCCACGGGGCGGCCGAGACCGGCCCGACACCCGTCCGGGGACCCGCCGCCGGCTGCATGGGGTGGTTGGGCAGATACGGCGCCAGGTGCGCCCGTACGCCGACCGGGCCGACGCCCGGACCGCCGCCGCCGTGCGGGATGCAGAAGGTCTTGTGCAGGTTCAGGTGCGAGACGTCGCCGCCGAAGTGGCCCGGCTTGGCGAGGCCCACCAGGGCGTTGAGGTTGGCGCCGTCGACGTACACCTGACCGCCGGCCTCGTGCACCTGGGCGCAGATGTCGGCGACGTGCTCCTCGAACACCCCGTGCGTCGACGGGTACGTGATCATCAGCACGGCCAGCTCGTCGCGGTGCTGCTCGATCTTCGCCCGCAGGTCCTCGACGTCGATCTCGCCGTCCTCGGCGGTCTTCACGACGACGACTTTCATGCCGGCCATGACGGCGCTGGCGGCGTTGGTGCCGTGCGCCGAGGAGGGGATGAGGCACACGGTCCGCTGCTCGTCGCCGTTGGCGCGGTGGTAGCCGCGCACGGCCAGCAGACCGGCCAGTTCGCCCTGCGAGCCGGCGTTGGGCTGCAGCGACACCTTGTCGTAGCCGGTGACCTCCGCGAGCCGCTCCTCGAGCTCCTGGATGAGCGTGAGGTAGCCCCGCGCCTGCCCGGCGGGCGCAAAGGGGTGCAGCTGCCCGAACTCGGGCCAGGTGACCGGCTCCATCTCCGTGGTCGCGTTGAGCTTCATGGTGCAGGAGCCCAGCGGGATCATGCCGCGGTCGAGCGCGTAGTCGCGGTCGGCCAGCCGGCGCAGGTAGCGCAGCATCGCGGTCTCGGAGCGGTGCTGGTGGAAGACGGGGTGGGTCAGGACGGCGTCGCTGCGCAGCAGTCCCTGCGGGACCGCTTCCTCGGCGGCCGCGTCCAGCGCCTCGACGTCGGCCTCGATCCCGAACGCGCTCCAGACGGCGGCCACCTGGGCGCGCTTGGTCGTCTCGTCGCAGGCGATCGACACCTGGTCGGCGTCGACCAGGCGCAGGTTCACACCGTTCGCGCGCGCGGCGTCCACGATCTCGGCGGCGCGGCCCGGCACCCGCACGGTGAGCGTGTCGAAGTAGGAGCCGTGCACGACCTCGACCCCGCCGGCCCGCAGTCCCTCGGCGAGGACCGTGGCGTAGCGGTGGGTGCGCTGCGCGATGGCCCGCAGGCCCTCGGGCCCGTGGTAGACGGCGTACATTCCGGCCATGACGGCGAGCAGCACCTGCGCGGTGCAGATGTTGCTGGTGGCCTTCTCGCGCCGGATGTGCTGCTCACGGGTCTGCAGTGCGAGCCGGTAGGCCTTGTGCCCGTCGGCGTCCACGGACACGCCCACGAGCCGCCCCGGCAGGCTGCGCGCGAACTTCTCGTGCACCGCCATGTAGCCGGCGTGCGGCCCGCCGAAGCCCATCGGCACACCGAAGCGCTGCGTCGTGCCGACGGCGATGTCCGCACCGAGCTCACCGGGCGACTTCAGCAGCGTCAGCGCGAGCAGGTCGGCGGCGACGGTGACGAGCGCGCCCAGCTCGTGCGCCTGGTCGATCAGCGGCTTGATGTCCCGCACGGCACCGGAGGCGCCCGGGTACTGCACCAGCACGCCGTTGATCTCGCGCTCGGCGACCCCGGCCGGGATGCCGTCGGTGAGGTCGGCGACCACGACCTCCACACCGGCCGGCTCGGCACGGGTCTCGATCACGGCGATGGTCTGCGGCAGCACGTCCGCGTCGACCAGGAACAGGCCCTTCTTGTTCCGGCCCATGCGGCGGGACAGCGCCACGGCCTCGGCGGCGGCCGTGCCCTCGTCGAGCAGCGAGGCTCCGGAGGTGGGCAGTCCGGTGAGGTCGGCGACCATCGTCTGGAAGTTCAGCAGCGCCTCCAGCCGGCCCTGCGAGATCTCCGGCTGGTACGGCGTGTAGGCCGTGTACCAGGCCGGGTTCTCCATGACGTTGCGCAGGATGACGGGCGGCGTGAAGGTGCCGTAGTACCCGAGCCCGATCATGGAGTCGAGCACCTCGTTGCGGTCGGCGAGCGACCGCAACTCGGCCAGCACCTCGGGCTCGGTGCGCGCGCCCGGAAGCTCCAGGGCGTCGGCGTTCTTGATCACATCCGGGACCGCGGCGGCCGTGAGCTCGTCCAGCGAGCCGTAGCCGACCTGCGCGAGCATCTTGGCCCGGGCCTCGTGGTCGGGCCCGATATGACGCTGTTCGAAGGGAATCCCCTTCTCCAGCTCGGTGAGCGGAACGCGATGCGGGGTCATTGCGGAGGCCTCCTGGTCGACACGACCTTCGAGGGGCACCACGGCACGGGTACCCGGACGGCCTCCCCCTCTGTCATCTCAACCTGAGAGCTTCACCGGATCGCCCGAAGGCGTCCGGTTTTCACCGTCGGTGAGAGCGGAAGCCGTCGACACCCGCCCTGCTTTCCAGAGTGACCTCGTCCGCGCGGTACGTGTGCCTGAGAGATTCCGGGGAGGATTTGCTCCTTCGGCGCCTCCGATGACGTCTGGAGGACTCTCCCGCACGGGGTCAGCAGCCGCTGTCAGCCTACCAGCGCGCACAAAGACCGGTCTTCCGAGTGGCCACCTGGCCCGTTGTGTTCTTTTGTAGTGCTTACGGATGAGTTGCGACCAAGTGGAGGGACCGTGCAGACCGAGATCGATCCGCGCAACCTGATCGGCCGCAAGGCGTTCGACCGCAACGGCACCAAGCTCGGCACCATCGACGAGGTCTACCTCGACGACGCGACCGGGGTGCCGGAGTGGGCGGCCATACGCACCGGCCTGTTCTCCCGCGACGCCTTCGTCCCGCTGGCACCCAGCGAACTGGTCGAGGGCACCCTTCAGGTCCCCTTCGACCGGACCCTGATCAAGGACGCCCCGGACTTCGGCGTCGGCCGTCACCTCTCCCCCGAACAGGAGCTTCAGCTCTATCACCACTACGGACTCGACACCGCCACGCCTCCCTCCGCCCCGGACCGCTCCTTCGGCAAGCTCGCGGGCACGGGGGACACCGACACCTAGGACACCTCGGCAAAGGTGGTGCCCGGTCCCTGCGCCACCAACGGCAACGGATCGGCCGGCTCGAGGTCGGGGTCGTCGGTCCGGAACGTCCTCACCCGCCCGGGCTGCGAGGCGGGCGTCTCGAACCGCACCGTGACCCGTCCGAGGCCGCTGCCCTGCACCCACCCGTGCCCGAACTCGGTGTGCCGCACATCGTGTCCCGAGCGCCAGCGCCGCTCGGCGGGCGCCGTCTCCACCTGCGCGGGTTCGTCGGCCGGCTCCTCCACGGGTACGGCCGCCTCCTCCCCCGCCGCCTGCGCGAACAGATCCTCCTGCGTGTAGTCGGCGAGGCCGCTGACGCCGACCCCGAGCAGCCGTACCCCGCCGGTGGTGTCCACGGTGTCCAGCAGCCGGGCCGCCGCCTCCCGCACCACCGCCGGATCGTCGGTGGGACCGCGCAGCGTCTCGGAGCGGGTCAGTGTCGAGAAGTCGTAGCGCCGCACCTTGAGCACGATCGTCCGCCCGGAGAGCCCGGCGTCGCGCAGCCGCCGCACACACCGGTCGGCCAGCCGCTGCACCTCCAGGCCGACCCGGAGCCGGTCGTGGATGTCCACGTCGTAGGTGTCCTCGACCGACACCGACTTGGTCTCCCGCTCGGCGACCACGGGCCGGTCGTCGTGCGCCAGCGCCATGGCGTACAGCGCGTGCCCATGAGCCTTGCCCAGCAGCCGTACCAGCTCGTCCTCGCCCGCCTCGGCGATCTCGTCGACGGTGCTGATCCCGGCCCGTCTCAGATGGTCCCCCGTCGCCGGCCCCACCCCCGGCAGCGTCCGCACCGGCATCGACCCGAGCAGCGACCGCTCGGTCCCCGGCTCGATCAGCACCAGGCCGTCCGGCTTCGCCTCCTCGGAGGCGATCTTCGCGACCATCTTCGACGCGGCCAGCCCGACGGATCCGGTCAGGCCCGTCCCGGTCCGTATGTCCGCGCGCAGCCTCTCCCCCACCAGCCGCGCCGACGCGTCGTCCCAGGCCGCCTCCCCGGCCTCCAGGTCCACGAAGGCCTCGTCCAGGCTCAGCGGCTCCACCAACGGCGACAGCGCGTGCAGCAGCGCCATGACCTGCTCGCTGATCGCCTTGTAGATGCCGAACCGCGGCACCAGACAGGCGGCGTGCGGCGCGAGCCGCCGCGCCTGCGCCATCGGCATCGCGGAGCGCACCCCGAAGACCCGCGCCTCGTACGAGGCCGTCGCGACCACGCCGCGCGGCCCGAGCCCGCCCACGATCACGGCCTTTCCGCGCAGACTCGGCTTGGATGCCTGCTCCACCGAGGCGTAGAAGGCATCCATGTCGAGATGCAGGATCGTGGCCGCGTTTCTCACATGTCCGATGCTGCCCTACGCCACTGACAATGCGGCCTCACCTGCGCCCGGCCCCGGGGCGCCGGTGAGGAGGCGGTCAGACGGCCCGGTTGCGCCGCCGCGCCAGTTCGTCCGCCGGGTTGTGCCCGATCAGCGTCTCGCCGGTGTCGATCCGCTCGCCGTGCAGCTGGGAGAGTGCGCTCTCGACGTCCCGCCACACCACGCCGACGGCGATTCCGAAGATCCCCTGGCCACCCTGGAGCAGCGCGTGCACCTCGTCGGGCGACGTGCACTCGTAGACCGTGGCGCCGTCGCTCATGAGCGTCATCCGCTCCAGGTCCCGGAAGCCCCGCTCACGCAGATGCTGCACCGCGGTGCGGATGTTCTGCAGGGACACGCCGGTGTCCAGGAACCGCTTGACGATCTTCAGGACGACGACGTCCCGGAAGCTGTACAGGCGCTGCGTTCCCGACCCGTAGGCGGGCCGTACGCTCGGCTCGACGAGCCCGGTGCGGGCCCAGTAGTCCAGTTGCCGGTAGGTGATGCCGGCCGCCGCGCAGGCCGTCGGCCCTCGGTAGCCGATCTCCTCGGACGCCGCCGCGCCGCTCGGCACGGCCGCCGGTCGCTGCGGAGCGTGGTCGGCCGCGCCTCCGTGCTGGGTGGAGCCCCCGCCCGGGCGGAGCCGAGAGCCAGGGGGAGGGTACGGACCGCTCTCCCCCGGACTGCGTCCAGGGGCTCCCCCAGCCGTACCGTCGCCGCTACTTCTCACGCCGACCTCCGTCCTTGACCTGCCTCCTCGACGGTAGGCAGCCACCAGGGGTGCGTCAACGACCGCCACACTCGGCACGCCGAGTGATAATCACCCTGCGAGTGGTTTCCCGCACCCGACCGCGGGGAAAGGCTAGCCGAATGGCTTCGGGGAGAGCCGTAGGACGCTCCCTCCCACCCCCGGCACGTGACTGGCAGATGTCGGCATTTGTGCCGTCTCCGGCCGCGGTCCGCCCGTGTCGCCCGCCACGGGTCCACCGGGCCGCGTCCGTCTCACTGGCTGCTGGTCCCGAAGTCCTCGGGCGAGATCTGGTCGAGGAACTCGCGGAACTTCTCCACCTCGTCCTCCTGCTCGTCCGGGATCGCGATGCCGGCGTCGTCCAGCACACCGTCGCTGCCGTAGATCGGCGTGCCGGTGCGCAGCGCCAGCGCTATGGCGTCGGACGGACGGGCGCTGACCTCGACCCCGCTGGCGAACACCAGCTCCGCGTAGAAGACGCCTTCCCGCAGGTCGGTGATGCGTACCTCGGTGAGCTCCTGGCCGACGGCCTCCAGCACGTCCTTGAACAGGTCGTGGGTCAGCGGTCGCGCGGGAGCCATGCCCTGCTGGGCGAAGGCGATCGCGGTCGCCTCCCCCGGACCGATCCAGATGGGGAGGTAGCGATCGCCTCCCACTTCACGCAGGAGCACGATCGGCTGGTTGGAGGGCATTTCGACCCGGACACCTACGACATCGAGCTCGTTCACACAGTAACCCTAGGACGTGCCCGGGACGTTTGGGTAGTCGGGCAGACAACGGGGGGACGATCCGGCCTGCGCCCGCACGCCCGATCAGGGCAGTCGCACACCGAGCGCGGTCTGCACGAGCGCGGCGTGCAGCTTCACCGTGAGCGCCGCCAGCTCCTTCGTGCGCGCCTCGGCATGTGCCCTGGTCTGCGGGTTGCGGTGGCGCTTCAACGGGGCCACCACCTGGTCCACGAGCCCCGCCTCACGCTCGGCGGCGCCCTTCATCGCTCTCAGGTGCCTGGGCTCGATCCCGAACCGGCCCAGTTCTACGACGAGCGAGGCGACGGTCGCCGCCTCCGCGTCGTAGGTCCCGTCCGGCATCGGAACGACGAGCCCGTACGACTCCCATTCCGCGAGCTGCTGTTCACCGATCCCGGCGGCCGCGATCAGCTCGTCCCGCCCGATCCGGGCCACCGTGGGCCCCTCGGGCGCCTCCAGCAGGGGCTCGCCCTCCCGCTGGCGGCCCACCGCGGGCAGGGGTACCGCCTCGCCGCGCCCCATCGCGTCCAGGTGCTCGCGGATCACCTTGAGAGGCAGGTAGTGGTCCCGCTGCATCCGCAGGACGTAGGCGAGGCGCTCGACGTCCTGCGCGCCGAACTTGCGGTATCCCGAGGGGGTGCGCCGAGGCTCGACGAGCCCCTCGGACTCGAGGAATCTGATCTTGGAGATGGTGACTTCGGGGAACTCGTCGCGCAGCACGTTCAGCACCGTGCCGATGCTCATCAGACCGTCCGTGGCGGCGGTGCCGTGTCCGGCACCGCCGCTCGGTGTTCGCAGCATGGCCATTCCCTGTTGGGCCCCGGGGCCGAGTCCGGGGGCCTCGTCAGTAGCCCTGCTGGCTCGCGTAGAAAACCAGCCGGTACTTTCCGATCTGCACCTCGTCACCGTTGTTCAGACCGACCTGGTCGATCCGCTCGCGGTTGACGTACGTGCCGTTCAGACTGCCCACGTCGGCCACCGTGAACGAGCCGTCCGCGCCGCGGCGGAACTCCACATGCCGACGGGAGACCGTCACGTCGTCCAGGAAGATGTCGCTCTGCGGATGGCGCCCGGCCGTCGTCAGATCGCCGTCCAGCAGGAAGCGGCTGCCCGAGTTCGGGCCGCGGCGCACGACCAGGAGCGCGGAGCCGAGCGGCAGCGCGTCCACGGCCGCCTGGGCCTCCGGGGAGAGCGCCGGCATCTGCGTCTGCCCCGTGGTCTCGGCGTCGTACGCCTCGATCCCGGAGATGGAGATCGTGGACGTCGTCTCCGAAGGCCGCTCGGGGGTGGCGCCCGCCCGCAGGGGGGCACCGCAGTTGGAGCAGAAGCGGCTGTTCTCCGCGTTGCGGTTACCGCACCTCGTACACACCAGGGCCGACATAGGGGAAAACCCTCCACCCGTACTTGAGGTTGACGGTTGCCCGAAACCTATGCCGCCGGACTGCGCAGGGTCAACAGACGGCGCGCCCTGACCACCGGAAATGTCGCCGCCCGGCCCGGGGACCTGGTCCCGGAACAGCGGTCGCTGGCCTTCCGCATCAGTCTGGGCACGATGTCGAGCGGTCGCGTTGGCGTTGTCCTCTCGCGCGCTCTTGCCGAACAACTTCGCAAACAACTTCACGGGCGATTCCCCTTGACCGAAACAGACCCGCCCGTGGGGCAGGACGAACCCTGATTGCATACACCGGCCGACCCGGACATCCTCACAACGTCCGTATCCACCAGACAGTTTCCACCACGCACCACCCATTCGGTGCGCCGACCCCCCGCAACCTCATGCCCTCGCCGGACTCCCCCCATGCACCGCCGGTTCACTAGGAGGACGACCGAGCGTAGTCAGGCCGCTTCGCCGCTCGCAAGGCGTCCACGACGATCTTGCTCGACCGCTCCACGGTGACCGTGGCCTGCTCCTTCTCAAGGGTCTGCACCACGCCTCCAGGGATGTTGAGCGCCGGTTCGAGGTCCTCCGGCTTGCCGATGACCTTGAAACGATAGGGGGCTTTGATCTTGTTCCCGTCGACGCTCACGCTCTTGCCCTCGTCGGTGAGATACGTGTCGGCGACGACCCGTATGTCGTTCACCTGGATCGCCTCCGCACCGGCGGCGCGCAGTTCCTGGATCGCGTCGAGCAGCATGTCCGCCTGGACCGCCCCCTTCGTGTCCTCGATGGTCATCGTGATGCCAGGTCCCTGAGCCGCCACCGTGCCCGCCAGGATGCCGAGTTGCTTCTCCTTCTCGACGGTCTGCTTGCGGGCCTCCTCGGCCTGGTCGGAGCTGTTCTCCAGCTCGTCGCGCTGCTTCTCCAGTCCCTGCTTCTCGTCCTCAAGACGTTGCGTACGGTCATCGAGTTCATCCAGGATGCGAACAAGATCTTCCTGGCGCGCGCCGCGCAGGGCGCTGTCGCTGTCGCTGTTCGACGCGACCTGGATCGCGAGGCCGAAGCCGAGGCCGAACAGCAGGACGGCGACGATGAGTTGGGCACGGGTCACACGCGGCGGCCAGATCCCCTTGAGCAGCCGCTGCCGCCCGGTGAGCCCGTCCTGCTCGGTCCCGGCAGCATCCGGAGTCCCGGGAGCCCGTGGCGTCACGGGCGCCTCCGGTGTCACGGGCTCCGCCGCGGCGCCTGCGCCCTTCTCGGGAGCCTCCGCGGCCTCGGGCGCCACCGCCGGCACCTCTTCCGGGAGCTCCTTGCGCAGCCTGTTCTCAGGCCTCTCGTCCTTGTCGCTCATCCGACTCACGCCCGGAACACGTGCCGGCGGATCGCCGCGGCGTTCGAGAAGATACGGATACCGAGCACCACGACGACACCGGTGGACAGCTGCGCGCCCACGCCCAGCTTGTCGCCCAGGAACACGATCAGGGCCGCCACCACCACGTTGGACAGGAACGACACCACGAAGACCTTGTCGTCGAAGATCCCGTCGAGCATGGCCCGCAGGCCACCGAAGACGGCGTCGAGCGCCGCGACGACGGCGATCGGCAGGTAAGGCTCGACGACCGCCGGAACCTCAGGCCGGACCAACAGTCCTGCCACGACTCCGACGACGAGGCCCAGTACGGCGATCACGATGTACCCTTCCCAGATTTCTCGGTGTTCGGCTGTGCGGTACGTACGATCACACTCGGTGCGGCCGGCAGCCTCAGGTCGCTCTGCACGGAGAGGCTGTTGCGGATGCCGAAATTCTCTTGCAGGGCATGCAGATACAGCCCGTCGGCGCTGTCCTGGAACCGGGCGCTCAGCTGCTTGCCGTTGCCCACGGCCAGCACCGTGTAGGGCGGGACCAGCGGCTTGTTGTCGACCAGTATCGCGTCCCCCGCGGCCCGGATCGCCGAGAGGGCCGTCAGCCGCCGGCCGTTGATCGAGATGGCCTCGGCGCCCGACTCCCACAGGCCGTTCACCACGCGCTGCATGTCGCGGTCGCGCACCCGCCCGGTGTCGGAGAAGTCCGAGGTCTCCCGCGGGTTTCCGTTGCCGCCGCTGGTGGCCTCCTTGGCGTCGTTCACGACCAGCTTCACGCCGGGGCCGTGCACCTCGACGGCCCCCGACAGAATGTCCACCAGCTCGCTCTTGTCCCCGCCGCCGCTCTGCTTCAGCGCCGTCCGCTGCCGCGCGCTGACATCGTCACGCAGCTTGTCGACGGAGGCCTCCAGCTTGTCCGCCGCCGCGCTCTCGCGGTCGATGCGGTCGACCAGTTCCTGACGCTCCTTGGCGACGGTGGGGGCCGCCACGCGCGCCTGCGCCGCTCCCACCGTGACGACGAGGGCGGCGAGCACCAGCCCGGCCGCCAGACCGAGCCGGGCCCGGAGGGTCTTCGGCACGCCCCCCGCGCCCGCGGCCTTCTTCCGGGCGGCCGCCTCCGCGTAGCCGTCGTCCAGGCTGTGGTCCATGACATTGGTGAGCAGCGACATGGAGGCGTCCGGGCGCGAGGGTCGCGTGGGTGTGCTCCGAACGGGGGGCTGCTGCGGCATGCCGCACATCGTCGCATGTCGCGGGCGCTACCTCCGAATGGCCCCACCCACGTGCCGGACAGGCCCCGTTGGGGGCGGCTGTCCGGCACGCGCGCGTGCTGCGGTTTTCAGCGGCCGGCGCTGTCCACGACCGCCGACCACTCGTCGAGCAGGGCCTGCGCGGAGGAGTCGTCCGGCCCCTCCGCCCACAGATGGGTGACCGCCTCGGCCGGGTCGGGCAGCACCATCACCCAGCGGCCGTCGGTCTCCACCACGCGCACGCCGTCGATGGTGTCCACGAAGCGATCTCCGGCCGCCTCGACGACGCGCCGCATCACGAGCCCCTTGACGGCCCACGGCGTCGCGAGATCCTTCTTGAGGACGTGGGCCCGCGGAATCCGGGCGTCGATCTGGCTCAGCGTGAGCTGCGTCCGCGCCACCAGCCCGATCAGCCGTACGAAGGCGGCCGTGCCGTCGAAGACGCTGCTGAACTCCGGGACGATGAAGCCGCCCTTGCCGTCACCGCCGAAGATGGCCGCGTCGTCCCCACCGACCCGCGTCAGGTCGTCGGGCGAGGTCGTCGTCCACTCCACCTGCGTGCCGTGGTACGCCGCCACCTGCTCGGCGATCCTGGTCGTGGTCACCGGCAGCGCCACCCGCCCGCTGCGCCGCTCCGCGGCCACCAGGTCGAGCATGACGAGCAGGGCCCGGTCGTCCTCGACGATGCGCCCCTTCTCGTCGACGAGCGACAACCGCTCGCCCACCGGGTCGAACCGCACGCCGAAGGCGGCTCGCGACGATGCGACGATCTCGCCGAGCCGCACCAGCCCGGAGCGCCGCACGTCGGCGGTCTCGGTGGGCCGCGACTCGTCGAGCCCCGGGTTGATGGTCAGCGAGTCCACACCGAGCTTGCCGAGCAGGCTGGGCAGCACCAGGCCGGCGCTTCCGTTCGACGCGTCGACGACGACCTTCAGTCCGGACTCGCTGATCCCGGTCGTGTCGACATTGCGCAGCAGCGAACCGGTGTACGAGTCGAAGACGCTGGACGGGAAGCGCAGATCGCCGATCTCGCCGGGGAAGGCCCGCCGGTACTCCTGCCGCGCGAACACCCGGTCCAGCTTGCGCTGGCTCCCCTGCGACAGGTCCGCGCCGTTCCCGTCGAAGAACATGATGTCCACGGAGTCGGGCACCCCGGGCGTGGTCCGGATCATGATGCCGCCGGCACTGCCGCGCGCGGTCTGCTGCCGGGCTACGGGCAGCGGTACGTTCTCCAGGTCGCGTACGTCGATGGCACTGGCCTGGAGGGCGGAGATGACCGCCCGCTTGAGCGCCCGGGCACCACGGGAGTGGTCACGGGCGGTGGTGACGGTCGAGCCCTTCTTCAGGGTCGTCGCGTAGGCACCGGCCAGCCGCACCGCGAGCTCCGGCGTGATCTCGACGTTCAGGATGCCCGAGACGCCGCGGGCACCGAACAGGTGCGCCTGGCCCCTCGACTCCCAGATCACCGAGGTGTTGACGAAGGCACCGGCCTCGATGGTCTTGAACGGGTAGACGCGCACATTGCCCTGAACGATCGATTCTTCACCGATCAGGCACTCGTCACCGATGACCGCGCCGTCCTCGATCCGCGCGGCCCGCATGATGTCGGTGTTCTTGCCGACCACGCAGCCGCGCAGATTGCTGTGCTGGCCGACGTACACGTTGTCGTGGACGACGGCCTTGTGCAGAAAGGCCCCGCTCTTCACGACGACGTTCGACCCCACGACCGTGTGCTCGCGGATTTCGGCACCGGATTCGACCTTGGCGTAGTCGCCGATGTAGAGCGGACCGCGGAGCACGGCGTCGGGATGCACCTCGGCGCCCTCCGCGACCCAGACACCCGGGGAGATCTCGAAGCCGTCGAGTTCGACGTCGACCTTGCCCTCCAGGACGTCTGCCTGAGCCTTCACATAGCTCTCGTGGGTACCGACGTCCTCCCAGTACCCCTCCGCGACATAGCCGTAGACCGGCTTGCCTTCCTTCATCAGCTGCGGGAAGACATCTCCGGACCAGTCGACGGACACATCGGCCTCGACATAGTCGAAGACCTCGGGTTCCATCACGTAAATGCCGGTGTTCACGGTGTCGGAGAAGACCTGGCCCCAGGTGGGCTTCTCCAGGAAGCGCTCGACCTTGCCCTCTTCGTCGACGATCGTGATGCCGAATTCCAGCGGATTCGGCACGCGCGTCAGGCATACGGTGACGAGCGCGCCCTTTTCCTTGTGGAAATTGATCAGGTCGGTGAGGTCGAAGTCGGTCAGGGCATCACCGGAGATGACCAGGAAAGCATCGTCCTTCAACGCCTCTTCGGCGTTCTTGACGCTACCGGCAGTACCGAGTGGCTTCTCCTCGTTGGCATAGGAGAGCTCCATTCCGAGCTCCTCGCCGTCACCGAAGTAGTTCTTGACCAACGAAGCCAGGAACTGGACAGTGACAACGGTCTCGGTCAGCCCATGCCTTTTCAGCAGCCGCAGCACATGCTCCATGATCGGGCGGTTCGCCACGGGCAGGAGCGGCTTGGGCATGCTCGAGGTCATGGGGCGAAGGCGTGTGCCTTCGCCGCCGGCCATCACGACGGCCTTCATGTCGGAAGCGTCCTCCTCAAGAGACGACGGTCTAGCCGACTTCACCCGTCCTGATTGTCCCGCACTTTTGAGCCGAGGGCCATCGAGCCACTACGGCCGGGGCAATGGGCGAGAGCTGTCGGCCATGGCGTCCGCACGGACCAGGCGGCGGACTTGTACCACGTAGAGGACTCCTGCCCACCAGTAGAGGGTTGTACCCCATCCTGCGAACGCCCATCCGAAAATAGCAGCGAGTGACGAGATCCAACCAGTTCCGTCACTGAGCAGGAGCAACGGGAAGGCATACATCAGGTTGAACGTGGCTGCCTTCCCCAGGAAGTTCACCTGCGGCGGCGGATAGCCGTGGCGCCTGAGGATGCCCACCATCACCAACAGCACGAGCTCGCGCAGGAGAAGTACAGCGGTCAACCAGAGCGGCAGAATCTCACGCCACGTGAGGCCGACCAATGTCGAGAGAATGTAGAGCCGGTCGGCCGCGGGATCGAGGAGCCGGCCGAGGCTGCTGATCTGGTTCCAGCGCCGGGCGAGCTTGCCGTCCAGATAGTCGCTGACGCCGCTCAGAGCCAGCACCAGCAGTGCCCACCCGTCACTCTTGGGCCCCCCGAACTCGGGCCTCAGAATCAGCCACAGGAAGACCGGCACGCCAACGAGCCGCGCCATGCTGAGGATGTTGGGGATGGTGAGCACCCGGTCCGTCTGGACGCGGGTCTCCTGGACCTCCACCCGGGGGCCTCCTGTGGGAAACGTGCCGACGATGCCCCCTGACCCTACCTCAACGCGAAAAAGCTCTGGCTCTTGGGCTGCGTGCCCAAGAGCCAGAGCTCTAAAGGTAGTTCGGCGGCGTCCTACTCTCCCACAGGGTCCCCCCTGCAGTACCATCGGCGCTGTAAGGCTTAGCTTCCGGGTTCGGAATGTAACCGGGCGTTTCCCTCACGCTATAACCACCGAAACACTATGAAACTGTGAACGCCGCACCACCTTCACAGGCGGGGCTGTTCGTGGTTTCAGAACCAACACAGTGGACGCGAGCAACTGAGGACAAGCCCTCGGCCTATTAGTACCGGTCACCTCCACCAGTCACCTGGCTTCCAGATCCGGCCTATCAAC